>JAJECB010000094.1 GCA_022822245.1 Gammaproteobacteria bacterium | reverse complement strand
TCGGCGGTGATGACGAGGGCGGGCGGGAGCCCGGAGAGGTCGGCCGCGAGGAGTGGTGATGCCCGCCAGTCGTCCGCGCCGTCGGGACCGCCGAGATAGTGGCGCTGGAACCAACGCATCGACTCCGCCTCGAGGGTCCCGTAGCCGCGCGCGTAGCGCTCGTAGGACGGTCCGCGGCAGCGGTAGTCGGTTACGGGGTAGACGAGGAGCTGGTGGCGGAGGGCCGGGCCTCCCTCGTCGCGCGCGGTGAGGGCCGTGACCGCCGCGAGGTTGCCGCCCGCGGAGTCGCCCCCGACCGCGATCCGACCCGGGTCCGCTCCGATCTCGCGGCCGTGCGCGGCGAGCCATCGCACGGCCGCGACGCAGTCGTCGACGGCGGCCGGGAACGGATCCTCGGGCCCCATGCGGTAGTCGACCGAGACGACCACGCACCCGGCTTCGCGGCAGAGGTGGCGCGCCATCGCGTCATGGGTGTCGAGGCTGCCGATTACGTGCCCGCCGCCGTGGAACCACGCGAGCCCCGGCCGGTCCGCCGGACCCGTCCCGTCCGAGTCACGGTAGACGCGGACCGGGATCGCGCCGGCCGGCCCCGGGATCGTCCGGTCCTCGACCGAGGCGACGGGCGGCGCCGGGAACACCGCGAGGCGCGCCCGCATCCCCGCCTCGAACTGCTCGCGCGCCGCCTTGGGGGTGAGCTCCTGGATGGACGGCAGCCCCGCTTCGGCCACTTGCCGGAGGAAGGCCTCAATCTCGGGGTGCACGTCGGTGGGGATCATCCATCGGCTCCGGGTGCGGACAGGGGCGACCGTGTTGCGGGGGCGATGGTACGAAATCGCGGCTCTCGATGCAGGTGGCACCGGATCGGGGACCTTGCATTGCGGGAACGAGGGGCGCAGCATGTTCACCCGTTCCGAACGGAAGGGGAGAGCGTTCGCGTGGAAGGAGCAGAGGGGCGCGCAGCGCCCGGCACCGCGGCCGGGCCGGCCATCAAGGGGCTGCATCACGCGGCCTATCGCTGCCGCGATTCCGAGGAGACCCGCCGGTTCTACGAAGGGTTCCTGGGGCTTCCGCTCGTGGAGGCGTTCGAGATCCGGCAGACCCAGACGGGCCGGTCGACGAGTGTCCTCCATACCTTCTTCGAGATGGGCGACGGGTCGTGCATGGCGTTCTTCGAGGCGCCCGGCCGGCCGTTCGAGTTCAAGGACCAGCACGACTTCGACCTGCACATCGCGCTCGAGGTGGAGCCCGCCGAGCTCGAGGCCAGGTTCGAGGAGGGGAAATCGCTCGGGATCGAGACCCGCGGCATCGCCGACCACGGGTTCATCCGGTCCATCTACTTCCGCGACCCGAACGGCTACGTCGTCGAGCTCTCCGCCCGGAAGGCGGACGCGGAGTCCTCCGCGGGCGCGGGCGATCGCACCCGCGCCGCCCGCGCCGCCCTCGACGAGTGGCAACGGTCCAAGGAGACCCTCGGGCCGGGCGCCGACCGGCCGGCCGAGCCCGCCCTATGAACCGAATCGACCCCCGGGAGAAGCAAGCATGAGCACCGCCGCCAACCTCGTGACCTCCGCCGCCGATACCGACCAGGCGCAGCGCGCGCTCTTCTGGTCCGCCGCCAACAACTTCCAGAAGGGTGAGCCGGACGTGCCGTGCCACGTCTTCGTCGCCGAACGCGACCGCGCGCTCGACGAGGGCACCGGCACCGCGCTCATCCCCCTCGACCTCTCCGGCCGGCTCGGGATCGACTATCCCGCGACCGTCCCGAACCTGCTCGCCCGTTACGTGCGGGTGGCCGGCGGGGACGAGATCGCCTTCGAGGTCGCCTCGTCCGGCGAGGCGTACTACGTGATGGAAGGGAGCGGGGAGGTCGAGAAGGGAGACGAGCGGTTCGCGTGGGCGGCGGGGGACGTGTTCGTGCTGCCGGGCGCCGGGGGAGCCACCCGGATCCGGGCCGACGCGGGCGGAACCCTCCTCTGGATGGTGACCGACGAGCCGGTGCTCGCCTTCTTCGGCGTCGAGAAGAGCCCGATCCGCGACGAGCCCGGAGCGGTCCACTACCCGGCAGAGGCCATCGAGGCCGAGATGGCGCTCATCCACCGGCGGGTGGACGATGGCAAGCAGTCCGGCAAGGCGGTCCTCTTCACCCGGGCGGACCTCACCGCGAACCACCTCGCGACCCCCACCGTCGCGTTCGCCTACAACTCCCTCTCGCCCGAGGACGACCAGCCCCCGCACCGGCACAACGCGGCGGCCCTCACCCTCTGCGTGCAGGGCGAAGGCGTCCACTCGATGGTGGACGGGCGGAAGGTGGACTGGCTGGACCGCGCGGTGATGGTGACCCCGCCGTCGGCGCTCCATTCCCACCACAACCGGGGCTCGGCGATGATGTACAGCGTCGTCGCCCAGGACGGCGGGGTCTTCTACAACGCCCGGACCCTCGGCTACGCAACGAGCTGACCGGAGGATGCCGCGCGCCGCCGGGCTCGCCGGGATCTTCGCGCGCCCGGCCGCGGCGGCCGTTCTCGCGGCCGGGCTGCTCGCCGGCGGAGCGCCGCCGGCCGCCGCCGAGGGCCGCCACGGCATCGCCATGCACGGCTCCCCGAAGTACGGGGCCGGCTTCGCGCACTTCGACTACGCCGATCCCGGCGCGCCCAAGG
This sequence comes from Gammaproteobacteria bacterium, assembly GCA_022822245.1. The sequence continues at coordinate 10,101 of JAJECB010000094.1, read as the reverse complement.
GCGGGGAGTTCCGGCGCGCCCTGACGGGCACCTTCGACAGTCTCAACCCGTTCATCATCAAGGGGGTGCGGGCGCACGGACGGCACCTCACGTTCGAGACCCTGCTCCGGCGGGCGTGGGACGAGCCGTTCTCCCTCTACGGCCTCGTCGCCGAATCGATCGAGGTGCCGGACGACCGATCTTCGGTCACCTTCACGCTGCGCCCGGAGGCGCGCTTCCACGACGGGAACCCCATCACCGTCGACGACGTCGTCTTCTCATGGGAGACCCTGAAGGAGCAGGGGAGGCCCAACCACCGTCTTTACTATCGGCAGGTCCGGCGCGTCGAGCGGCCCGGCCCGCGCTCGGTGCGCTTCGTCTTCGATACGGAATCGCCGGACCGCGAGCTCGCGATGCTCATGGGGCTGATGCCGATCCTGTCGAAGGCGTACTACGAGTCGGTCGCCTTCGAGGAGACGACCCTGGAGCCCCCGCTCGGGAGCGGCCCCTACCGGATCGAGAGCGTCGACCCCGGCCGGAGCATCGTCTTCCGCCGGGATCCCGACTGGTGGGGGCGGGACCTCGCGGTCAACCGCGGCCAGTACAACTTCGATCGCATCCGGTACGACTACTATCGCGACGCCGACGTGATGATGGAGGCGTTCAAGGCGGGCGAGTACGACTTTCGAAGCGAGCCGTCGGCGGCGCGCCTCGCGACCGGGTACGACTTCCCGGCGGTGGCGGACGGCCGGGTCCGGGTGGAGAGCCTGGCCCACGGGCGCCCCTCCGGCATGCACGCCTTCGTCTTCAACACCCGCCGGGAGATCTTCTCCGACCGCACGGTTCGCGAGGCGCTGGCCCACGCGTTCGACTTCGAGTGGATCAACCGGTCCCTGCTGCACGGCGCCTACGTGCGGACCCGGAGCATCTTCGACAACTCAGAGCTCGGCTCGCGTGGGGTGCCGGAGGGGGGCGAGCTCGCCCTGCTCGAGCCCTTCCGGGACCGGCTCCCTGCCGAGCTCTTCGAGCGGCCGTACGCGCCGCCGGGCGACGGCGGCAGCGTCCGCGCCAACCTCCGGAAGGCGCGGCGCCTCCTTGCCGGGGCGGGTTGGGAGGTCCGCGACGGGGAGCTTCGGCGGGCGTCGGACGGGCTCCCGATGGCGTTCGAGATCCTCCTCGTTCGCCCCGGCAACGAGAAGATTGCACTCGGGTACGCCCGCAACCTGGAACGCCTCGGCGTCGAGGCGCGGGTGCGGACCGTCGATACCGCGCAGTACCAGAACCGCCGCAACGTCTACGATTTCGACATGCTCATCTACCGCTGGGGCATGTCGCTCTCCCCGGGGAACGAGCAGGCGTTCTACTGGGGGTCGTCCGCCGCCGGCGAGGACGGCACCCGCAACTACCCCGGGGTGCGGGATCCGGTCGTCGACTCCCTCATCAAGCGCATGACCTACGTGCGTGCACGCGAGGACTTCGTGGACACCATCCGGGCCATGGACCGGGTGCTGCTCTGGGGCCACTATTTCGTCCCCCTCTATCACCGGAACGACGACCACGTCGCCTACTGGGACAAGTTCGGTCGCCCGGAGGTGACGCCCCTCTACGGGGTCGTCGTGGAGGCCTGGTGGGAGGACCCGGCGAAGGCGGCCGCCCTCCGGCGCTAGCCGGGACCGTCGCGGCCGGTTTCGCGGGATAATCCCTCCTGCCCCGTCCCTTCCATCGTTCACCTTCCAGGAGGTTCACAATGCCGGCACGCTGGACTGTCGCGCTCGTCATGTTCGTCGCAATCGGCACGGTCGGGGCCGAGGACTCCGGCAAGACGATTCAGCAGGAGATGGCCGAGCAGCTCGACCTCTTCAGCCTGTGCTCGCCGGGCGAACGCGTGGACGTGGTGGTCGACGACCTGCCCGGGCACGCGGCGGGCGCGGGGCTGACGGGGAACGCGATCCGCGAAACGGTCGAGGTCCGGCTTCGGCGCGCGCGGCTCCTCGATCCGCACGCGGAGCCGCTCGTTCACGTGGAGATCGTCCTCGGGGAGCCCGAAGGGGAGCACATCCCCTTCTACTCGGTGGAGGTCCGCTACCTCCGCGACCTCGTCGCCGAGCGCCTGCGCCTCGCCGCCCTCGCCGAGACGTGGTCCACGGGCGGGGCGGGGCAGGGCGATGCCGCCTCGTTCCTGGACCACCTCGGGAGCTACGTCGACACGTTCATCGCCGAGTACCGCCGCGTCCGCGACAGCGAAGCGTGCGTGGAGGCCGGCAAGTCCCGACCCCCTGCCTCCGGTCCCCAATCCGAAGGCTGACCCGGACCGGCGACCACGAAGAGGGTCGGCATGGCAGGGAACGCCGATCGGTCAGGTCAAGAAGTCTCGTCGACCGGCCACTCGAGTACGCGGTCTCCGTGTTTGGTCCGCGCAATGTAGGCGCCGTCCGACCGGACGCCATAGAGCGTCGCCCCGGCTTCGAGCTGGGCCGCGAGGTCGGCCTTGATCTGCTCGCGCCAGTCCTTCGGCCGGCCAAGCTTGTCGGGCGGTGGCGACGCGGATTCTTCATGCCATGGCATGGTCACCACTCTACGCTCGTCGGTTGTAGCGTTCAATGCGCGAAATGATCTCGACAAGTCCAACCTGAGCCCGAGTCCCGGCGAGCGCATGGACGTGGCGGTTGACGATCTTCCGGAACACGCCGCCCGCCTCGGACTCACCACGGACGTGACTCGCGACTCGGTCGAGGGCAGCTCCGCAGGGGCAACCCTCTTCACGGGTTCCCGCTGCCTCCCAGCAGAGACTGAGCATATATTTTTCAATTCGTTACGGAGATCTGGAAACTCTATGATCGCGCCTTGATCTGTTTTTGGACGATATTTGGACTGGAAAGGAGGTGCCCATGAAACTGTCCAGCCAGATCAAGCCGATCAGCTATCTGAAGGCCCACGCCTCGGAGATCGTGCGCACACTCGGCGAACAGGGAGAACCGCTGGTCATCACGCAGAATGGCGAAGCCAAGGTGGTCGTGCAGGATATCGACAGCTTCGAGAAGACGCAGGAGACCATGGCGTTGCTCAAGATTCTGGCCCTTGGCAACCGGCAGATCGAAACCGATCGGGTGGAGGCCGCCGCGGACGTGATCGCGCGGCTCCGGGAGCGGCAGCAGGATCGCTGATGTCCTTCGAGGTTCTGTTGACCGATGATGCCGCCCGCGACCTCGAGGAGATCTGCGACTACATCGACCGCCACGATTCGCCCGCCCGGGCGGACTACGTGCTGGAACGGATCGAAGAGGCGTTCCAGGGCCTCTCCGAGCATCCTCGACGAGGAAGCTACCCGCGGGAACTGCTCGACATCGGGATTCGGGACTACCGGGAAGTCTTCTTCAAGCCCTATCGCATCATCTATCGGGCGACCGAGGATATCGTCCACGTGCTCGTCATCGCGGATGGGCGTCGTGACATATGGACCCGCGAGACCCGATTATGCGTGCAACGCGCCCGCGCGCCGTTCGGCGGCGGCCTGTTCCCGGCGCGCCTGCGCAAGCTCGTAGCTCGCCTGCAGCCGCATCCAGAAGCCCGCGTTGCTCCAGCCGATCCCCTCCAGCGCCAGTGCCATCACCGGCGAGATCCCGGCCTTCCCGTTCAACAGCCGGGACAGCGCCTGCCGGGTGCAGCCCAGCCGCGACGCCGCCTCCGTCACCGACAGCTCGGCGGCCTCCAGATTGTCGCGCAGTATCTCGCCCGGATGGCATGGATTCAGCATCGCCATGTTCGCGGTTCCTCTTTGCTCAATGGTAGTCCACGAGGTCCACATCCACGGCCTCGTTGTCCTCGAACCGGAAGACGACGCGCCAGTTCCCCGACACGCGGATGCTCCACAGACCGGCCATGTCGCCCTTCAACGGATGCAGACGGTAACCGGGTTGAGCAGCGAGATCGCCGGGATTCCGCGCCTCGTCCAACAAGGTCAAAACGCGCCTCAGCTTCGGCACCAGGTCGCCCGGCAGTTGCCGTCGGCGATCCTGCTCGGCCAGGGCGCGAAGTCCCTTGTGCTTGATCCGCATTGCGCGATCGTCGCGTGTAACGTCCCGCGTTGCAATCGCAAATCCTCGTCCGGCAACTCGGTCGGCGGCCGTGGAGGACGGGACTCCACAGGTTCCATAGCCCCACGGGTCGAGCTGACCCAATGTAATTTATTGTTTTATGAGAAAAATAAAGAGGTGGCTCCCCGGGAGGGACTCGAACCCCCGACCTAGTGGTTAACAGCCACCCGCTCTACCGGCTGAGCTACCGAGGAACGCGCGAGATCGTAAGGGCGCGCGGCGGGTGGGGTCAATGCCCGCGCCGTCCCGGAACGGTGGGAAGCGCGGCGGCCGGGATCAATGGCCGGCGGCCCGTCGGACGCGGCGCGGGACGTGCCTACTTCGTGCCCATTGCCTCTCCGAGGCGGTCGAGGGCGGCCTCGAGGTTCTCCATGCTCGTCGCGAAGGAGAGGCGCATGAAGCCGGAGGCGCCGAAGGCGGAGCCGGGGACGACGGCCACCCGGGCGACCTCGAGGAGCCATTCGGCGTAGGTGATGTCGTCGTTCGCGTTGTGGTGCGCGGCGATGGCCTCCCCGAAGTCGGGGAAGGCGTAGAACGCCCCCCGGCCCGGAACGCAGCTCACCCCCCGAAGCTCGTTCAGCCGCCGGTTCACGTAGTCCCCGCGTTCCTGGAAGATCCGGCTCCGCTCCTCGACGTAGGCGTGGTCGCCGGAGATCGCCGCCGCCGCCGCCGCCTGGGAGACCGAGCAGGGATTCGAGGTGCACTGCGACTGGATCTTGCGCATCGCGGCGGCGATCGGGTCGGGCCCGGCCGCGTAGCCGATGCGCCACCCCGTCATCGCGTAGGCCTTCGACACCCCGTTCAGCACCACCGTGCGGTCCACGAGGTCCGGCGCCGCCATCAGGATGTTCGAGAAGGGCTCGTCGTCCCACATGATCTTCTCGTACATGTCGTCGGTGGCGACGACGACGTCGGGGTGGCGGCGCAGCACCTCCGCGAGCGCCGCGAGCTCGCTCCGCCGATAGCACGCTCCGGTCGGGTTGGAGGGGCTGTTGAGGACGAGGAGGCGCGTGCGCGGGGTGATCGCCGCCTCGAGCTGCTCGGGGGACATCTTGAATCCGGTGGCGGAATCGGTCTCCACGATCACCGGAACGCCGCCCGCGAGGAGCACGATGTCGGTGTAGGAAACCCAGTAGGGCGCCGGCACGATGGCCTCGTCGCCGGCGTCGATGACCGCCTGCACGAGGTTGTAGAGCGAGTTTTTCCCCCCGCACGACACGACGACCTGCGACGGACGGTATTCGAGATCGTGGTCCCGCTTCATCTTGGCTATGATCGCTTCCTTGATCTCCGGGGTGCCGTCGACCGCGGTGTACCTCGTCTGGCCGCCGTCCATCGCGGCCTTCGCGGCCTCGAGGACGAAATCGGCGGTATCGAAGTCCGGCTCGCCGGCGCCGAGGCCGATGACGTTGTGCCCCGCCTCCCGGAGCCGGCGGGCCTTGTCGGTGACCGCGATGGTGGGGGATTCCTTGATGGCGTGGACTCGGTTCGAGAGATTCACGGAACGCGCGCTCCTCGTTCGGCGGTCGCCAGACGGCGGCTCGGATGGGGTTGGAAGCGCGCAATTGTAGGCGAGTCGGGTCTGCTTCATGGAACACGGGGACGGAAACGGCAGGGCTGACGCCAGCCCTCGCGACCGCTTCGAGCTCGAAGCGGACTTTCGGCTCTCCGGCGACCAGGCTCCGGCCGTCACCGCCCTGGTCGACGGCCTCGGGAGCGGCCTTGCGCACCAGACCCTGCTCGGGGTGACCGGTTCCGGCAAGACCTTCACCATCGCGAACGTCGTCTCCACCGTTCAGCGGCCGACCCTGGTGCTCGCCCCCAACAAGACGCTCGCCGCCCAGCTCTACGGCGAGATGCGCGAGTTCTTTCCGCGCAACGCCGTCGAGTACTTCGTCTCCTACTACGACTACTACCAGCCCGAGGCGTACATCCCCTCGACCGACACCTACATCGAGAAGGACGCCTCCATCAACGAGCACGTGGAGCAGATGCGTCTGTCCGCCACGAAGGCCCTGCTCGAGCGGGCGGACACCGTCATCGTCGCCACCGTGTCGGCGATCTACGGCCTCGGCGACCCGGAACGGTTCCATGCCATGGTGCTTCACCTCGTGCGCGGCGGACGCATCGACCAGCGCGAGCTCCTGCGCCGCCTCACCGAGCTCCAGTACACGCGGACGTCCCTCGAGCTCCGCCGGGGGACCTACCGGGTGCGGGGCGACGTCATCGACGTCTACCCCGCGGAGTCGGAGCGCGAGTCGATACGGATCGAGCTCTTCGACGACGAGATCGAGGCCCTCTCGCGCTTCGATCCTCTGACCGGCGAGGTGTCCGGCGCCATCCCGCGGTACACGATCTACCCGAAGAACCACTACGTCACCCCGCGTGACACGGTGGTGGACGCGATCGACGAGATCCGGGAGGAGCTCGCGGAACGGCTGCACGAGCTCAAGTCCGAGGACAAGCTGGTGGAGGCGCAGCGCCTGGAGCAGCGCACCCGCTTCGATCTCGAGATGCTCCAGGAGATCGGCCACTGCAAGGGGATCGAGAACTATTCCCGCTACCTCTCCGGCCGGGCGCCGGGCGAGCCGCCGCCCACCCTGTTCGACTACCTCCCGGGGGAGTCCCTCCTCGTCATCGACGAGAGCCACGTGACGGTGCCCCAGCTCGGGGCGATGTACCGGGGGGACCGGTCGCGGAAGGAGACCCTGGTGCGCTACGGGTTCCGCCTTCCGTCGGCCCTCGACAACCGGCCCCTTCGCTTCGACGAGTTCGAGCTCATCTCGCCCCAGATGGTGTACGTGTCGGCCACTCCGGGTCCCCACGAACGAGAGCGTTCCGGGGACGTGGTGGAGCAGCTCGTGCGGCCGACGGGACTCGTGGACCCGGAGGTGGAGGTTCGCCCCGCGATCACCCAGGTGGACGACGTGCTCGGCGAGATCAACCGCCGCGCCGCGGCGGGAGAGCGGGTGCTCGTCACCGTGCTGACCAAGCGCATGGCCGAGGACCTCACCGAGTACCTCGCGGAGCACGGGGTGCGGGTGCGCTATCTCCATTCGGACATCGACACGGTCGAACGGGTCGAGATCATCCGCGACCTCCGGCTCGGCGAGTTCGACGTCCTCGTCGGCATCAACCTGCTCCGGGAAGGGCTCGACATGCCGGAGGTCTCCCTCGTCGCGATCCTCGATGCCGACAAGGAGGGGTTCCTGCGCTCCGAGCGCTCGCTCATCCAGACCATCGGACGGGCGGCGCGCAACATCAACGGTACCGCCATTCTGTACGCCGATGCGCCGACCGACTCCATGAAGCGCGCGATCGGGGAGACCGACCGTCGCCGCGCGCGCCAGGTCGACTACAACCGGGAGCACGGGGTCACCCCGCGCGGGATCCGCAAGGCGGTGATGGACATCATGGAGGGCGCGCGCCACGGGCCGGCCGCGAACCCCCGGAAGTTCGTGGAGGCGGCGAACGCCTACGTCCGGGACGCCGCCCTCGGGCGGGACGATCTCGACGCGCACATCGCCGACCTCGAGCGCCGGATGTTCAAGCACGCCGACGATCTCGAGTTCGAGGAGGCGGCGCGGATCCGGGACCGGATCCAGCAGCTCCAGGCCGCGGGCCTCGGGCTCGCGAGCTGAGCACGTCCGGCGCGGCCGCAGCCGGCATTGGCCGCCGTCGCATTCCGGCGGATTTCGGAGGGGAGGGGGATTGCCCGCGCGTGCGCGTACCGGTATCTTTCCCCGCGGCCAGGCGCGTAGCTCAGTGGTAGAGCACTACCTTGACATGGTAGGGGTCGCTGGTTCAATCCCAGCCGCGCCTACCACCCCCTTTCCCCGCCTTCGCCGTTTGCTTCCTGTCGTTTCGAAGTGAGCGTGCGTGCTTCGTCCGGGGGCCCCTGGAAGCCCGCGCTTCCAGGGCGCCATGCCCCACACCAGGCTCCGATCAACCTGACCCCGCGAGGATTCTAGTCGGCGGCTTCGTCGAGGCGGATCCCGGGCGGCGGCGCCTTGGCCTGCGCCTCGGCGACGAGGGCGTCGACCGCCGCCTCGACCGGCAGGGTCTCCTGGCGCCTCGTGCCGAGGCGCCGCACGGTCACCGTGCCGTCCTCGGCCTCCTTGCGTCCCGCGACGAGGATCGCGGGCGCCTTCGAGAGGCTGTGCTGGCGGACCTTGTAGGAGATCGTCTCGTTGCGGAGATCGGTCCGCGCCCGCAGGCCCGCCGCCGCCAGCCGGCGCGCGCACTCGCGGGCGTGATCGTCGGCATCCGAGACCACCGTGGCCACCACCGCCTGCACCGGGGCGAGCCACAGGGGAAGGTTGCCCGCGTAGTGCTCGATGAGGATCCCGGCGAACCGCTCGAGCGAGCCGAAGAGGGCTCGATGGAGCATTACCGGAACGTGCTTGCGGCCGTCCTCGCCGACGTAGGCCGCCCCCAGCCGCTCCGGCAGGTTGAGGTCGACCTGGAGGGTGCCGCACTGCCAGTCGCGTCCAATCGCGTCGCGCAGGACGAACTCCAGCTTGGGGCCGTAGAAGGCCCCTTCGCCGGGATTGACGGTGAAGTCGAGCCCGGTGGATTCGACCGCCGCCCGGAGCGCCGCCTCGGACCGGTCCCAGATCTCGTCCGATCCGACCCGCCGTTCCGGCCGGTCGGCGAACTTGATGTGGACGTCCTCGAAGCCGAAATCGCGGTAGATGCTCAGGATGAGCTCGCACACCCCCCGGCACTCGTCGGTGATCTGCTCCGGGGTGCAGAAGATGTGGGCGTCGTCCTGGGTGAACGCGCGCACCCGCAGCAGCCCGTGGAGGGCGCCGGACGGCTCGAAGCGGTGCACCTTCCCGAACTCGCTCATGCGAAGCGGAAGGTCCTTGTAGCTCGTGAGCCCGTGGTTGAAGACCTGGAGGCTCCCGGGGCAGTTCATCGGCTTGAGCGCGAACACCCGGTCGTCCCGGGTCTCGGTGGTGTACATGTGCTCGGAGAAGGTCTCCCAGTGCCCCGACGCCTCCCACAGCGACCGGTCCATGATGTCCGGGGTGTTGACCTCCCGGTAGCCGGCCGCGTCCTGGCGCGAGCGCATGTAGTCGATGAGGCCCTGGAACAGGGTCCAGCCGTCCGGGTGCCAGAACACCGCCCCCGGCGCCTCTTCCTGGAAGTGGAAGAGATCCATCTGGCGCCCGAGGCGGCGGTGGTCCCGCCGCTCCGCCTCCTCGATCCGGCGCAGATGAGCGCGAAGCGCCTTCGGGTCCGCCCAGGCGGTGCCGTAGATCCGCTGCAGCATCGGGTTGCGCGAGTCCCCGCGCCAGTAGGCCCCCGCCACCGAGGTCAGCTTGAACGCGGTGCCGAGCCGTCCGGTGGACGGAAGGTGCGGCCCGCGGCAGAGATCGACGAACGACCCCTGGCGATAGATCGTGATCGCTTCGCCGGCGGGAATGCCCTCGATGATCTCCGCCTTGTACTCCTCGCCGACGCCGCGGAAGTACTCCACCGCCGCGCCGCGTTCCCAGACCTCGCGCCGAACCGGCTCGTCACGGGTCACGATCTCCCGCATCCGTCCCTCGATGCGCTCGAGGTCCTCGGGGGTGAACGGCTCGTCGCGGGCGAAGTCGTAGTAGAAGCCGTTCTCGATGGTCGGGCCGATCGTGACCTGGGTCTCGGGCCAGAGCTCCTTGACCGCCTCCGCGAGCACGTGGGCCGCGTCATGGCGCAGCAGATCGAGGCCCTCGGGCTCGGAGCGGGTGACGATGGCCGCCCCCGCGTCCGCCTCGATGACGGTGGCGAGGTCCGAGAGCGCGCCGTCGAGCCGCACCGCGACCGCGTCGCGGGCAAGACCCCGTCCGATGGACTCGGCTAGCTCGAGCCCGGTTACGGGCCGGTCGAAGCGGCGGACGGATCCGTCCGGAAGGGTGATGTTCGGCATGGCGAGGTCCTCGTTACCCGGAGGCGCACATTGGAAGGGGCGGAGCCGATGCCGGCCCCGACCGCGAGCGGCGCGCAGGCTACCGAAACCCGAGCGCGATGGCAATGAACC
>JAJECB010000017.1 GCA_022822245.1 Gammaproteobacteria bacterium | reverse complement strand
ACGCAACACTCGATTCCGGCTGGTGGCCAGCCTTGACCGGTCAGGGCTCTCACCTGCTGGGTCGCATAGAAGGTTTCCGTCAGGTCTATCCGTCTACATGGCTTCCCCCTTCACCAAGCTTTGCCTGGCGCAATACGAAATGAACACATCAGCCGAGACACCAAAGCGTCTCGACAACGCCGACACCCGACGAATGTTAAGCTGCTGCTTACCGTTGAGGACGGCGGATACGACGCTTTGCGCGCCGATTTCCGGCACGTCGGCCTGTCTCAATCCGTGCTGCTCCATCAGGAACCGGAGCACCTCGACCGGACTCGCATCCGGAACCGGGCAGTGCTCCCTTTCGTACGCCTCGATGAGGTCACCGATGCATTCGGCGAGTGTCGCCAGAGGGGATGCTTCGTCCGCTCCACCGGCGTCGAGGACCTCGTCAAGCACGGCAACCAAGCGCTCGTGGTCGTCCCCGCACTTGGGCGCGGTCAGGGCAGGCGCGAGATGCTTCCAATGGGCAACCGCCCCGGTTGCGGTCTCCTTTATCTTGATGCTCATCTCCCTCACGCCTTCCACCTCCCTTCATCATACTCCGCGCGGGTCGGGATCTCGCGTATTCAAACCCTTCGGCACCCGAAGTGTACAGCAGGGACGATGCGCAAGTGATTTCCGGCAACGTCAAATACGACACGCCTGAGCCGATTCCGCCTCCTCCCATAGGGAAGCGGCGCTCGTGATATACTGCCCGCGACAGAGAGGCAAGTTCGGTGCAACTTGCTGAAGTAATTGAGCAAAAACAGCAGCCCCCGACCGTGATGGCCGTGACCCGGAGGGAATCAGCGATGGCGGACCCACTGGCCAGAGAGAAAGCGTTTCTGAAGGCGAGCCAGGCGACGCTGGCCGAGGAATATCCCGGAAAATATCTGCTCATCAGAGGCGAAGCGGTGCACGGCGGCTTTGAGACATATGACCAAGGGGTCAACGCCGGTGTACGGCTTTTCGGGGCTGGACCTTTCCTCGTGCGTTCCGTGCTGCACCCCGACGATTCCGAGGCGCCCAGTATTCCTGCACTATCGACAGGAGTACCTCTCGTTGCCTGTCCTTAATTTTCGCACGCAAACCGAGGCGTGGGAGCAGGAGGGTAAATCTGTAGCCCTGCCTCCGGGGGCGACCCTGCTGCAAACCGGTCCCAGGGTACCAGTGGTCTTGTCACCGCTTGCAGAACAGTTGCAAACGCCTTTCAGTCGGGGCGAGGCCATTCCGTCCCCCGTAACCGGTCATGCTCTGATCGATACCGGGGCCAGCGTAACCTGCATCGATCGGGATGCGGCGAAGAGGGCTGGTCTCGCTATCGTCGACAGTGGTCCAATGCACTCGGCAACTCACGCCAATGAGATTGTGCCCATATATGCCGGACGACTGAGTATCCAGGGACTTCCAAACGACATAGAAGCAAGGAGGGCATTCGGCGCGAATCTGAAATCGCAAGGTCTGACAGCGTTGATCGGCCGAGATGTCCTGGCCCAATGCATGTTCGTATACAACGGGACTGATAGTTCGTTTTCGCTTGCCTTGTAGATCGCACTACCCGGCTTCATCCCCTCGGAACGTTTAGCATAGCCACGCGTCCTCGCCGACCGGAGTCCCGCCACCGTGACCACCATCGCCGACCTCTTCGTCCTCCCCGAGCGCGTCCACCAGGGCGACTTCGTCCTGCGGCTGTCGGAGGGGGTGGACGCGCCGGGGAGACCCTGGACGACTACGTGGTGACCCCGCAGCTCGTGCGCTGCTTCGAGGATGCCCTGTCGCTAATCGGAAGTGCCGTCCGCGAGAACACCAGCAAGGGCGCGTACCTCCATGGCAGCTTCGGCAGCGGGAAGAGCCATTTCATGGCCGTGCTGACCCTGCTCCTTCGCGGCGACACGCGAGCCCGTTCGACCCCCGAGCTGGCAGGAGCCGTCGCCACGGCCAATGCGTGGACCACCGGCCGGCGGTTTCTCGTCGTCCCCTACCACCTGATCGGCGCGACGAGCATGGAGTCGGCGATCCTCGGGCGCTATGCCGAGCACGTCCGCACCGCGCATCCGGAGGCGCCGACGCCCGGGTTCTACCAGGCCGACCGCCTGTTCGAGGACGCACGGAGCCTCCGCGCCAACATGGGCGACGACGCGTTCTTCCGGGTGCTGAACGAGAAGGTCGGCACCGGAACGGACGGCAGCGACGGAGGCGGTGGATGGGGCGCGCTCGGGAGCGGCTGGGATGCGGCCGGCTTCGACGCGGCGCTCGACACCCTGCCGCTCGACGACGACCGTTTGCGCCTCGTGGGAGATCTGATCGACGCCTACTTCAGCGCCGCCCGCGCCCTTGACGCCGCGGACGGCGAGCACTTCGTTCCCCTCGACGAGGGGCTGGCGATCATGTCCCGTCATGCTCGGGCGCTCGGCTACGACGCGCTGATCCTCTTTCTGGACGAGCTGATCCTGTGGCTCGCGAGTCACGCCGCGGACTCCGCGTTCGTCAACCGGGAAGGTCAGAAGGTCGCGAAGCTCGTGGAAGCGATGCAGGCGGACCGGCCGATTCCGATCGTGAGCTTCATCGCCCGCCAGCGCGACCTCCGCGAGCTGGTCGGCGAGCACCTGCCCGGTGCCGAGCAGCTCGGATTCGCCGACGTGCTCAACTGGTGGGAAGCGCGCTTCGACACGATTACGTTCGAGGACCGCAACCTCCCCGCAATCGTGGAACGCCGCGTGCTGCGCTTGAAGAGCGAGGCGGCCGGGGCGGAGTTCGCGGACGCCTTCGAGCGGACGGCGCGGGTGCGCGAGGAGGTCCTCTCCATCCTGCTCACCCGCGACGGCGACCGGGAGATGTTCCGGCAGGTCTATCCGTTCACGCCCGCGCTCGTGCAGACCCTCATCGCCGTATCTTCGCTTCTCCAGCGCGAACGCACCGCCCTCAAGCTCATGCTGCAGCTCCTCGTCGACCAGGGCCATCGCCTGGAGCTCGGCGACATCATCCCGGTCGGCGATCTGTTCGACGTCATCGTCGAAGGCGACGAGCCGTTCACCCAGGCGATGCGCATCCGCTTCGACGACGCGAAGAAGCTCTACCGCACGAAGCTCCTGCCGTTGCTGGTGAGCGAGCACGGGGTCACCGCCGCCGAGGTCGAGCAGGGCCGCGTCGACCCCGCCGCGGCCGCGAGCTTCCGCAATGACGATCGGCTGATGAAGACGCTGTTGCTCTCGGCCCTCGCCGACGGGGTCGAGGCATTGCGGGCGCTGACTCCGGCACGCCTGGCCGCCCTCAACCACGGCACCGTGCGCTCCCCGATCCCGGGCCAGGAGAGCCAGATCGTCCTCGGGAAGTGCCGGCAGTGGGCGGCACAGGCCGGGGAGATCAAGATCTCCGACGACACGGCGAGCCCCACGGTCTCGCTCCGGATCGTCGGGGTGGACACCGAGAGCATCCTCGAGAACGCGAAGGCGCTCGACAGCAAGGGCTACCGGATCGGGAAGATACGCCAGCTCGTCTACGAGGGGTTGGGCATCGCGTCGGAAGTCCAGGACTGGCTGCCGCAGCCCCACGAGATACTCTGGCGGGGCTCCCGGCGCGCGTGCGAGATCCTGTTCCGCAACGTGCGCGAGATGGATCAGGGGGAGTTCCGGAACTCCGGCGGTCACTGGCGCATCGTGGTCGACCGGCCGTTCGACGATCCGGGGCACACTCCGCTCGACGATCTGGCCCAGGTTCAGCGCTTCGTCGAAAAGGGAGAGCCCGCCGACACCCTGGTCTGGCTTCCCTCGTTCTTCACCGAATCGACGCTGCACGACCTCGGGCGGCTGGTGCTGCTCGACCAGGTGCTGACCGGCAACCGGCTCGCCGAGCACGGCGCCCACCTCTCGCAGGCCGACCGCGACCAGGCCCGTGGCCTGCTGGTCAACCAACGCGACCAGATGCAGGCCCGCATCCGCAACTGCCTGCTCGCCGCGTACGGCATCTCCCGCGCCAACGCGAACGCCATCGACGAGAGCCATGGGCTGGACCGGCACTTCTGGTCGCTGAACCCCGGCCTCGAGCCACGGCCGCCGGTGGCGGCAAGCTTCGCCGAAGCCCTTCGGGACCTGTTCGGCCAGGCCCTCGATTCCCTCTACCCGGACCACCCCGAGTTCGGCGCCGAGGTCAGGCGCCCGGCGCTCCGCCGCGTGCTGGAGGTCGTGACGCGCGCCGCCGCCGATCCCGAGCAGCGAGTCGAGGTGGAGCGGCGCGGGCGCGAAGAAATGCGACACATCGCGGTTCCCCTCGGGCTCGGGGAGATGGGGGAGACGCACTTCAAGCTCGGCCGAAGGTGGCTCGCCGAGCTGGAACGCAAGCACGCTGCGCTGGGCGAGGGTGTTTTGACGGTGGCCAAGCTGCGGGCCTGGATCGAAGCGCCGGAACGCCGTGGTCTCGACCGCGACGTACAGAACCTCGTGATCCTCACTTTTGCGCTGCAGAAGGGGCTCCGCTTCAGCCTTGGCGGCCGGCCGGCCGATGCGTCCATCGAGAGGCTCGACGATCGACTCGTGCTGGAAGCCCAGGCCCTGCCCGACCCGAGCGACTGGGAGCGGGCCGCGACGCTCGCGCAGGCGGTGTTCGGCATCCGGGCGTCTCGGTTGATGAACGCGCAGAACGTCGCCGAGCTGGCCGAGGGCCTTCGCCACGCGGCGTACGAGCATCGCGAGGCCGCGGGAGCGCTCGCAGGCTCTCTGCGCACGCGGCTCGAAGCCCGAGCGATCCCCAGAGCGAAGTCCGACCGCTTGCGCACCGCGGACGCGGTGCTCTCGTTGCTGTCCGCCCTCGACCGCGCCAGAGAGGACGCGCTGGTGGCGACCCTCGCGTCGGCGAAGGCATGGACGAGCGAAGTGGCGATGGGCCAGAGCCTCGCGAGCGCGAGCGCGGTCACCGCGGCGCTGGACTCCGGCGAGTGGGAGGTGTTCGAGACGCTCGACGGGCTCACCGAGCCTTACCTGGAGCGCGTCCGGGAGATCGTCGGGGCAGTCGACGACGCGCTCCGCCATGACGAGCACGTTACCCCGCTCGCCCCGACCCGCCGACGTTGTCAATCGAAGGCGTTCGACCTGCTGCGCGAGATCGCCGCGTCCCGGCCGCCCGCTTCGGACCCATCCGAACCGCCTCCTTCGTCGAGGCCGCGTGCCCGCCCGGAGACGGGATCCCGCGGCAAGGCGGCAGGTCACCGTACCGTCGCGGCGAAGGAGGTCGGCTCCGTTCTTGAAGAAATCGAGAAAGCGGTACGCGAGACCGGCGCACCCCGGGTCACGATCGAGTGGAGGGTCCGCGAGGCCGGCGAAGATCCGGAGAACGAGGCGTGAGGCCCGAGCACCTGGTGCGGCTGGCGGAGCGGCTCTGCGACCGCTCACCCGAAGTCCGGGTGGTCGGGGTTCACGCGGACCGGTGGCCGGGCGGAGGGTCGATTGCCGTCAACGGCGATACGTTCCCGGTGCGCTGGTGCGGCTCCCGTTTGGCGGTGAGCCAGCAGCTCTCGGCGCTCGCGGAAGGGGATCGCCTGATCGTGGTCACCCCGCTGACCGACGCCGACCTCGGCCTCGACGTCCTCGCACGGTTGGCGAGAAGGCGGTTGCTGTACCCGGAGCCGTGGCAGATGGTGCGCGATGCCTACGGGGTGTCTTCGGTCGATCCGCGGCTGCCCATGCAGACCTGGATGGCCGACGCCCTGCTTGGCGCCCGACCGCAGGGGCGCCGCGCGACGCCGACCAACGTCCTGAATGCCGATTCCGCCTGGACGCACCTGCTTGGCCACTATCTGGGGCTGCCTTCCGGCCGGCCCGATGTGGAGACCATCATTCGGTGGAGCATGGAGCCCGATACGACCGGGAGGTTCGAAGCGTTGCCCGCCCCGTTCGCGGAGGCGGTGTGGACGCGACTCGCGGAATCCGCGGGCGGGCTCGGGGCGTTGCTGGCAGCGGGGATCGCGGCCGGCCACCCTCGGGAGCTGCTTCCCATCGGCCTCGTGTGCGATCTGCTGTTCGACGGCGAGCCCGAGCCCAACCCCCTGGATTCGGTTCTCGTGCAGGCGGCGGCGCGCTTGGAGCCCTTGCTTGGCGGCGCCAGCGTGGAGCCGGCGCGCGGCCGGGACTGGGGGGTAGCCGCGCGGGCCGTTTTCGGGGCGCTTCGCCACGACCGGCGTGGCGAGTGGCTGGCTCGTGCGGAGAGCCTGCTGGCCAGCCTCAAGGCGGAGGCGTTCTCCGAGCGCAGCTCGGTCCTGCCCTCCGGGTTCGCGAGCCGACTCGCCCGCTTCGCCGAGGCGGCGACGGCAGCGATCACGAGCGCGAGGTCGGAGGCGCTCGAATCCGCGGAAGCGGCATTTCGGCGCGTCCGTGAGCATGCTGCCTGCGACGAGCAGGTGGACCGAGACCGCCGTCTGGAGATGGCCATGCGTCTCGTGCGCAGCCTTCGTCGACAGGCCGAAGCGGCGAAGGACCTGCCCGGCATGATGGCGCACCACGCCCGCGAAGGCGCGTTTGAAGACTGGGCGCGGCGTAGCCTGCTGGGAGGGGACGAACATCCCGAGATCGGCAAGTTCTTCGGGGCGCTCTACCGTGCCGTACGTGCGCGCCGCGAGGAGCGGAACCGGCGCTTTGCCCGGGCCGTGCGGGACTGGTTGACCGGAAAGACGCAAGGGGCCGTCGTGCCCATCGAGCAGTGCCTGGCGCGGACCGTCGTGCCGCTCGCGAAAGCGCGTCCGGTCCTCGTGCTCGTGCTGGACGGCATGGACGCGGGCATCTTTCGCGAGCTGGGCGAGAGCTTGCGGAAGCACGGCTGGCGGCGGCAACGCCGGAGCGAACCGGAGGCCGTGCTCGCGGCGCTGCCGACAGTCACGGAGTCGTCGCGCATGGCGCTCCTCTCCGGGGCAGTCATGCCAGGCACCGCCGGGGCCGAGAAATCCGCGTTTGCGCAACATCCCGATCTGCTGAAGGTGTCCCGTTCCGGCCGGCCTCCGCTCCTCTTCCACAAGGCCGACCTGACCGGCGGTGCGGCGGAAGGGCTTGCGGCGCCGGCACGCGAAGCGCTGGGTGACGAGCAGCGGCGGGTCGTCGGCATCGTCCTCAACGCGGTTGACGATCACCTGGCCAAGTCCGAACAGATGCAGATCACGTGGCAGATCGAATCGATCAAGCTCCTGCAGGCGATCCTGATGGAGGCACGCAAGGTGGGCCGGGCCGTGGTCCTCACCTCCGACCACGGCCACGTTCTGGAAGCGGACGGGGTCAAGCTTCCCGGTGACGGTGAGGGACGGTGGCGGGGTGCCGCTTCGCCGGCGGCGGAATCGGAGATCGAGATCGGGGGTAGCCGCGTGCGGGCGGCGACGGGCCAGGAGCGCATCGTGCTCCCCTGGAGCGAGGCGGTGCGCTACGGCTCGAAGCGGAACGGCTATCACGGCGGCGTGACACTGCAGGAAGCGGTCGTTCCGGTGGGAGTGTTCGTCGGACCGGGAGAGGCGCTCGACGGATGGGAGCCTGAGCCGCTCTCGTATCCCCCTTGGTGGTCCAAGGAAGAGCCGCGGCCGGCGCACGCTCGCCTTCCGTTGGCGGAACTGGTCGATCCCGGCTCGGTCGCAGCGCCCCAGCCCGACCTGTTCGCGGTAGCCGACGACGAGCAATCTGCGGCCACCGCGTGCTGGGACTGGCTCTTCACGTCCGAGGTGTACGCCGCGCAACGCGCGCTCGCGGCCAAGGGTGCGCCGGACGACAATACCGTTCGCGCCGCGCTCGATGCCCTCTACGACGCGGATGGCCGCCTGCCGGTTCTGTGTCTTTCCAAGCGGATGGGTGCGGAGCCCGCGCACGCACGACGCGCAATCGACGGTCTGCAGCGCCTCCCCTTCCGGGGCGCGGCGCCACTCCTCGATCCAGACGCGCACGCACGACGCGCAATCGACGGTCTGCAGCGCCTCCTGAACGTGGACGGCTATCCGGTGCTTCGCCTCAGCGCCGACGAGGCGCATGCCGAGCTGGACGCCACCCTTCTCATCGACCAGTTCGGATTGGAGCCGTGAATCGAAGCACCGTTCCGCCGACCCGCTGGGCCTCACCGAGGGATGTTCTGGTGGCTTGGGGTGCTCGACCGAGGCCCACATTGAACGACAGCAGGCATTTCGGCACATTGGGTATGCTGGCGGCATCCGGCAGTCACCGCGTCATGTGGCGCCGGAACCGCGAGCGGGCGGAGACGTGGGCGACGGTGCCCCGCGAGAGGAGAGATCGACCCGATGGCTCACCTTAGCAGCTTCAAGGCGGTTCACTACCGGGGCATCAATGGCTTGTCGTTACCCCACCTGTCCCAGGCGAATCTGGTGACCGGTGTCAACGGCATCGGGAAGACCGCGCTCCTTGAGGCCATATGGCTCTTTGTCGGTCGATACAATCCCATGTTGCTATGGAATGCGAACGTTCAACGGTCCAACAGTCCCGTCCTCGATCCCGTCTCCAGATTATCGGGTGGCGCGCTGGAATTGCATGGAGCAGAGAATGGACTGACGCGCCAGATGAAAACGACATTTGAAAAGGTCGCTGACATCGCTGCGCCTGTAACTACCGGGGATACAACGGAAAAGAACTTGATGCAGCTCCCGGTCGCAGGACGAATCAATACTCTTCTCGATGGCAAGCTTGCGAAAGGAAGCATCGGGGGGATGCAACCCACGCCCTGGGGGATGGTGACCCATGAGAATCCGGTGCCACCGGGGTCGGGGTCGATTTGTGTCATCGAGAGTACGAAATATCAGCTCGATACGCCGGGCGAATACCTGCAGCGGTATTCCGACATGGTCAGGGAGAATCGGAAGGAGGAACTGACGAGTGCAATCAACTTGCTTCTTCCCAAGGTCAGGGATTTGGAGATATTGGCGGACAGGACGGGCGAGTCCTACCTGTCGGCGTTGACCACGGACGGAATTCAGTTGCCGCTACACGACCTCGGAGGCGGGGTCGTCCGGTTGTATCGACTGCTGTTGAGCTTCTTCACCTGTCGTGACGGAATCTTGCTTGCGGACGAAATTGAGAACGGAATCCATCATTCCGTGTTGCGGGACGTCTGGGTTCGCGCGCGTGAGTGGATGCGCGAATGGAACGTGCAGCTCGTAGCGACGACCCATAGTGCCGAATGCATCGAGGCCGCCATCACGGCCTATGCCGACTCACCCGAGGAGCTTTCCCTGCACAAGCTGTTCATGAATGAAGAAACAGGGCATGTGGAAGCGGCGACGTTTACCGGCGAGACGATCGCGGGAGTTCGCGATCTCGATCTAGAGGTCCGTTAAGTGCACCGGAGTGCGGGGACCGGGAGATGAGCCGGCAGATTCTGACGGACACGTTGCTGCTGGTTGAGGGCAGGGACGAAGAGAATCTGTTCAGGGCCCTGATTGACCGGCACCTTGGCGCTGACTCGGGAATTCAGATAATCGGTGCCGGGGGTGTCGACAAGTTCCCTGTGAACTTGGACGCAATACGTACCGCTGCCCAAGCTCGACCGGCGCTCCGGTCCATCGGCGTCGTTCGAGACGCCGACGATGACGCGGGCAGCGCCTTCAGGAGCGTCTGCGATCACCTTCGAAACGTTGGATACGAACCTCCCGCGACTCATGGCGACTTCTCGGAAGCCACGCCCTCGGTCGGTGTCTTCATCGTGCCGGACGGTTCCGAGCCCGGTGCCATCGAAACCTTGTGCCGCCTTTCCGTCGAAGGTACGGACGCCGCCAGATGTGTCGGTGAGTACATCGAGTGTCTGGAAAAGCAGGACGCCATGCAGTCGAACAACGCCGACAAGAGCTTCGCACATGCGTACCTTGCCGCCATGAACGACCCGGTCGCGAGAGTGGGGGAAGGCGCGCGAAGTGGCGTATGGGATTTCGAGTCTCCCGCGTTCGGGGCGCTCTCCCGGTTCCTTCGCGACCTTGCCGCGCGGGGCGCCTGAGCAAGCACCCCCTTGCACGCATCCCTCAATGCGAGTGCGGGCGGAGAAAGTCGCGGACCGGGGGCGGCGGTGCCGTGCCATGATATGCGCGCCGCCCGGGCGACCCCGCATGCCGCCGCCGATCCGATTCAAGGACCTCCCGCATGAGCCGAACGGCAAGCACGAAGCCCGCCCAGCCCGACACCTGGACCTGGCCGGAGGAGCGCTGGCGTCCCATCGTCGAGAAGGTCCGCGCGGGGCGCTCGCTCAAGCCCGCATCGTGGCCGGGCGGGGCGCGCTGCGCGGTCGCCCTCTCGTTCGATTCCGACCACGAGACCCTGACCCTTCGCTGGGGCGACGGCTCCCCCGGCAAGCTCAGCCAGGGCGAGTACGGCGCCCGGGTCGCGGTCCCCCGGATACTGAGGCTCCTCGAGCGCTACGACGTGCCGGCGACCTTCTTCGTGCCGGCGGTGATCGCGATGCTGTACCCGGAGGAGCAGCGCGCGGTGGTCGCGGGCGGCCACGAGATCGGGATCCACTCCTGGATCCACGAGCTGAACTCGGCCCTGCCGCCCGAGGACGAGCGCGACCTCCAGATGCGGGCCGCCGACAAGCTCGAGGAGATCTCCGGCCAGCGTCCGGTCGGCATCCGCACCCCGTCGTGGGACTTCTCCGAGCACACCCTCGCCATCACCCGGGAGATGGGGCTCCTCTACGACTCCTCCCTCATGGCGGACGACGAGCCCTACGAGCTCCTCGAGGACAATGAGCCGACCGGGGTGGTGGAGCTTCCCGTCGAGTGGATCCGGGACGACGCGCCGTACTGGATGATGGACCGCTTCTCGGCCCTTCGGCCCTACACCCCGCCCGACGGCGTGCTGGACGTCTTCCGCCGGGAGTTCGACGGCGCCTTCGCCGAAGAGGGGCTCTTCCTCCTCACGATGCACCCGCACATCACCGGCCACCGGTCGCGGATCCAGGTGCTCGAAGAGCTGATTCGCCACATCCGCTCCCATTCCGGGGTCTGGTTCGCCACTCACGCCGACGTCGCGCGCTACTGCAAGGAACAGGCGGGGTTGTAGGCTGCCCGTGAGCGGCACGCAGGGCGGAGCGAAGGAGCACGAGCGGTTCGCGATGCGGAAGCGAAGGTTCAAGGCACGCAGACTCCCCGACGACGGGCCGCGGAACGGCTGGTACGAGACCCTGCCCCCGCCGCCGCCCGCCCGCCGGGTCGAGGGCCGGGTGCGGGCGGACTTCGCGGTGATCGGCGCCGGCACCTGCGGCTGCGCGGTCGCGCGGCGGCTTGGCGAGCTGCGGCCGGACGACACCGTGGCGCTCGTCGAGGCGACCCGCGCCGGCTACGGAACCTCCGGGCGCAACGCGGGCTTCATGCTCGACCACCACAGCCACGGCGGCATGAGGCATTTCGAGGCGGCTCGCAAGAACGACCGCCTGTTCGCGGCCGGCACCGCCTGGCTCCGCGACCTCGTCGAGAAGCACCAGATCCGGTGCCAGTGGAGCGACTGGGGGCGGATCTACGTCGCCGCCGAGGCGTCCGTGGAACCGGAGTTGAAGGCCGTCGCCGACGGCTTCGACGCCCTCGGGGTGCCTTGGCGGGGCCTCGACCGGAACGACCTCGAGGCGGTAACCGGCTCTCGCTTCTACCGGCGAGGGGTGCGGGCGGACGGCTCCGCCCTCGTCCAGCCCGCGGCGATGATGCGGGGCCTCGCCGCGACCCTCCCCCCGAACGTCACCCTCCACGAGGAGAGCCCGGTCCTCGAGATCGGGACGACGGGCGGGTTCCGCCTCGCCTGCCCGGACGGCACCGTCGAGGCGCGCGAGGTCGTCCTCTGCAACCACGTCCACGCGGAGGAGCTGGGGCTCCTCCGGCACCGGATCGTGCCCCTCGCGAGCTTCGCGAGCCTGACCGAGCCGCTCTCCGACGCCCAGGCGGCGATGCTCGGCGCGGAAGGGGAGTTCGGCCTCCTCCCCGCGAACGCCAACGGCAGCACCGTGCGGCTCACCCTCGACGGCCGGATCCTCATGCGCAACACCCTCCACTACGCGCGTTCCAAGCGCTTTCCGCCCGCGCTGCTGGAAGAGGTGGCGGACACCCACCGCCGCAGCATCGCCCGGCGCTGGCCCGACCTCGGCGAGGTCTCCTTCGCCGGCACCTGGGGCGGGATCCTCGGCTTCACCCGGAACGAGGGGGCCGTCTTCGGGGCGGTCCGCGACGGGCTCTGGGCAGTGATGTCGTGCGATGCGGCGCCGATGACCAAGGGGGCGATCGGCGGCAAGCTCCTTGCCGAGCACATCTGCGGCGTGGACAGCGAGCTGCTCCGGGTGATGCTCTCGCTCCCGAGAGCCGCCCTGCTGCCGCCCGACCCGATCCTCCGCTTCGCGGTCCACCGCAAGATCGGCCGCATCGTCGCCGCCGGCCCCGGCGAGCAATAGCCGCGCATCCGCAACGGAAGGCGATTCCTTCCTGCGCAAGGTTCGGCGCGCGGGCTTTTCGAGAGCACGGCTTCCCGGGAGCGCGAGCTTCCAGCCCGCGTGCGGTGGGGGGTCGTGCGCGTCTGCGCGGACAAGATGTCCGCGCTCCCGGGAGGCCGACGATGCCGGCGTCCGCCCCTACGGGAGCGGGGGGCTCCAGGCGTCGAGCCCCGGCCATTCGTCGCCGAGGAGCTCCGGCTCCGCGTAGTCCTGGAGATTGCGCCAGTGGTGGTCGCGGTCCTCGAGGAACAGCGACGCCGCGACCCCGTGCGCGAGCCGCGCCGCGCCTTCCGAGACCACCGGGATGTCGTTGGCGAGGTTGCCAAGGCTGAGCTGCGCCGCGTGGGTGAAGCAGTGGAGGCGCCCGAGCCCCTCGACCGCGGACCCGTCGCGCGCCAGGAACGCGAAGTCGGGAGAGAGATAGGGGCACTCGCCCCACTCGCCGGACGCCTCCGGCACCCGGTCACGCCAGCGGAGGATCTCCGGGGCGAGTTCCCCGATCTCCCGCGGCGCCTCGAGGTCGAAGGCGAAGCCGGTGCCGAGGATCACCCGGTCCGCGACCACCGCTCCCCGGGTGGTCTCCAGGCGAAGCGCCCCGCCGCCCGCCCCGGCACCGGTGATCTCCGTACCCAGCATCAGCCGCACCCTCGGATGCGACGAGATGCGGAGCACCGAGTCGCGCGGCGGGGCAATCCGCTGCCGCACCACGTGGTCGAGCCAGCGCAGCTTCTCCCGGTCCGGCAGGCTCGGAAAGCCGTGAGAGAAGCCGGGATAGACGGTCTGCTTCATCTTGTTGAACCGGGGAAGGG
>JAJECB010000462.1 GCA_022822245.1 Gammaproteobacteria bacterium | reverse complement strand
CCCCTCCTGGCCCGTCGGCAGCTCCGGGTGCTGGTAGCGGAAATCGACGCTCCAGCGCACCGCGTCGGAATGGTTCTCGAGCGATCGATGGGGGATCAACTGGTTGAGGAAGATGACGGATCCGAACCCGACCTCCAGGGTCACGGCCTCTCCCGCGGGAAGGTCGTCCTCTTCGATGTAGAGGAACGAGGACCTGGAATCGCTCACCTTCCGATGCAGGTGGTGGGGGATGACGGCACCGGTTCGGTGCCCGCCCCGGATCATCTGGAGGGCGCCGTTGCGCTCCGTCACGTCGGTGAGCGGGACCCACGCCACGGGCTGCTCCGTTCGCTCCGCCCCCGGCTCGAGGTACGCGGTGTCCTGGTGCCAAGGCACCGTCATCAGGGTCGTGCGGGGCGTCTTCGAGCGAATGTTCCAGATCGGGTGTCCGGCGATGTCCGGCCCGATCAGATCCTCGATGATGTCGAGGAGCTTCGGCGACGACCAGAGCTTGCGCAGCCCCGGCCGGAGGTCCCCGAGGTGGGTCACCCAGATTGCGGCACCCGGGCAGTCCGCCTCGAGCGCGGCGAGCCGCGTGCCGAACCCGTGGTCGGTGTGGAGGTCCCGGATGCGCCCGGCCGCGTGGAGGCGCCGGGCGAGCTCGTCCACGATCGCGGCGATGTCGTCGATCACCGGCTGCACGTCCTCCCGCGTGAGAAGGTTCTCGACGATGAGGAACCCGTCCTCGAAGTACCGGTCGACCTGCTCTCGTTCCAGCCTCACGATTCGTCCTCCTCCTCCCCCGCCGTCGAGCCGGACGGCTCTCCCGGAGGTGCTTCGTATGCCGCGTCGTG
Source organism: Gammaproteobacteria bacterium (assembly GCA_022822245.1). The sequence continues at coordinate 11,282 of JAJECB010000462.1, read as the reverse complement.
AAAACCGATCTCCAGCACGAGCGTGCGGTGGAAAGCGTCCGCGAGCCTGCTCTGGTGGTGGGAGGGAAGCAAAGGACCCACCGCATCGAGCTGGCCGAGGAGCCAGTCGACCTGGCCCGTGAACTGCGCCCCGACGTGGAGCGCGATCCATTCCGCGCAAGTTCGGTCCTTGGGCCCCCGCTCGTGCGCGGCGCGACTCCAGGTGAGGTACATCCACTCCGCCGCCGCCATCCCCGCGATGATCTCCTCGTACGTCCCGTGGGCCGCGAGCCGCATCATGCCGTCGCGAAAGGCGAGCACGTCGGCCGGCACTGGCATCGCATCGCGCTCCGCGGCCGGCATGCCGAGCTCCCGGAAGACCCGCTCGAAGTAATCGAGCTGATCGTTCGTGAGCGCGTGCAGGGTCTCGACGAGCGCGGACTGCTCGGCGATGCCGGGCGCCTTCGCCAGCGCGTAGGCGAAGATGGTGACCGCCGTCTCGACGAACCCGTGCTCGTAGACGAGGTAGCGGCGAAGCGCCGCAGGGGGAAGCGTGTCCGCCGCCATGTCCCGGGTGATCCGGTGGCCGACCATGCGGCTCCAGTCCGGCTCGGCGCGATCACGCAGCCAGTCCCGGAAGCGGGCGTCGCGATTCGTTGTCGAGTACTCGTGGAAGCTGGTGCTGGTTCCGGGCATCGCGGGGCTCATCCCTCACTCGCTTCGACCAGGATCCGCTCGATCTCGGAGCGGCTCGGAAACGCGCGCTGGGTGCCGTGGCGGGTGACCGAGAGCGTCGCGGCCCGCACCGCCCCGCGCGCGGCGGGCGCGACGGCGAGCCCGCGCGCCAGGCTCGCGGCGAAGACGCCGCAGAAGACGTCCCCGGCGCCGGTGGTGTCCACCGCCTCCACCGGATCCGCCGCAATCTCGCGCGTCGCCTCACCCTCCGCCACCAGCGCGCCGCGCGCGCCGAGGGTGACCACGACGTGACGCACGCCCCGCTCCGCAAGGCGCCGCGCCGCGGTGGCCGGGTCCGCGCTCCCCGCCAGGTGCTCGGACTCCACCTCGTTCACGATCGCACAGTCCACGAACGGCCAGATCGCCTCGTACCCGTACTGGATCGGCGCGGGATTGAGGACCGTGACCGCCCGCCGCCTCCGCCCTTCCTCGAGGCACGCCCGCGTCACGTCATGCGCGAGGTTGCCCTGCATGAGCAGAACGTCGCCCGCGCCCGCCGCCTCGAGCGCCGGACGTGCGAGGGCCATGTCCATCGAAGCGGCGGCCGCGTGGGTGCTGACGATGCTGTTCTCCCCCTCGGGCGTCACGTAGATGATGGACTCGTCGGTGGGGACGGAGGGGCTCGCGAGGTGGTCCGTCCCCACGCCCTCCTCGACGAGTCGCGCGCGCATCGCATCTCCGTTCTCGTCCGCGCCGACCGCGGCGCAGAACGCGACGGGGGCACCGCTTCGCGCCGCGGCCACCGCCTGGTTGGCGCCTTTCCCGCCGAGGTCCCGCGCCGAGCCGCCGGCGAGCACCGTTTCCCCCGGCCGCGGGAAGCGGGGCACGTGGAACGCGATGTCGAGCGTGCAGTTGCCGATGACGACAACCCGCGCTCCCGATGATGGCATGCGCCGTGCCCCGTCCTCGCTACGGCGAAGCGGAGCGGCCGCCGCCGGCCCCGGGCTCGGCCTCGCCCCCCGCCCCTGCCCCGGATCCGGAGCCGGAGCCGGAGCCGGCCTCGATGCCCTCGCCGCCCGACGCCCCCGCGTCCCGCGGGTCCTGCCCGGCCACGATCATGTGCACCAGCTCGTCGCCCCGCGTCTCCGCGATGCGGCGCTCGCCGACAACGCTCCCGTGCTTGAGCACGACAGCCCGATCCGCCGTTTCCAGGACGTCCTCGATGCGGTGCGAGATGATGATGACGGCGACGCCGTGCGACCGGAGACGCCCGATCGCGGCCCGGACCTTCCCGATGGCGGCCGCGGCGAGATTCGCGGTCGGCTCGTCCATGATGACCAGCCGGGCGTCGAACGCGGTCGCCCGGGCGATGGCCACGGCTTGCTGCTGGCCGCCGGAAATGGCGCGCACCGGGGTGTCCACCGGCGGCACCCGTAGTCCGAGCCGTTCGATGAGGTGCGTCGCGCGCTCGCGCATCCGGGCCTTGTCGACGAACCTGGAGCGCAGCCCGCCCTGGAGCAGCTCCCGGCCCAGGAAAATGTTCTGGGTCACCGAGAGCTCCGGCACCAGCGCGAAGTCCTGGTACACCATTTCGATGCCGGCGCCGCGCGCGTCCATGGGGGAGGTGAACGCGCAGGCGCGGCCGTCCAGCACGATCTCCCCGGCATCGGGGGTGTAGACGCCGGAGAGGATCTTCATGAGCGTCGACTTGCCCGCGGCGTTGTCGCCGACGAGGCCGACCACCTCGCCGGCGCCGACCGAAAGCGAAACCTGGCGGAGCGCCACCACCGCTCCGAAGCTCTTGGAAATGTTCCGCATCTCGGCGAGGGGGGCGGTCATGGCTCGTCTTCCGGTCCATCCGTCCGGAGGACCCTCGCCCATTCCGTCACCCGGCGGTTCACGACGGTGTTGAGCAGCACCGCGAGCAGCAGGATGAGGCCGGTTGCGACCTGCACCCAGAACGGGTTGACGCCGAGGAGGTTGAGTCCGTTCCGCACGAAGTTGATGAAGAGCGCGCCCGCGACGGTCCCCGCAATCGTCGCCACGCCGCCGAAGAGGCTCGTTCCGCCGAGCACCGTCGCCGCGATGACCTCGAGCTCCAGCATCATCCCGGCGTTCGGCGAGCCGTTCCCGAGGCGCCCGGTGAGCACGATCCCGGCGAGCGCGCCGAGCAAGCCGATGGCGCCGTACACCGTGAGCTTGACGCCTCGAACGTTGATGCCCATCGCCCGGGCCGCCTCCTCCCGGCCGCCGACGGCGAGGGAATAGAGCCCGAAACGGGTCTTGCTGAGCACCACCCAGCCGATGATCGCCATGATGACGGCGAGCACGATCGGCGTGTGGACCGGCCCGACTTTCCCACGCCCGAGCCAGAGCACGAAGTCGTCCTTGACCGGAGTCGTGTAGCCGTCGCTCACGACGAACGCGATGCCGCGAAGGGTCGTCAGCATGGCGAGGGTGACGACGAACGGCGGAAGGCCGAGCTGGACGAAGTACCCGTTGACGAGGCCGGAGACGAGTCCGAGCATCAGCACGGCAGGAATGACGACCGCGGTGGGCAGGCCGAGTCCGAAGAACGTGACGATGATCACCGATACGAGGGCTACGAGCGATCCGACCGAAAGGTCGATCCCCGCGGTCGCCATGACGAAGGTCATGCCTATCGCGATGACGAGAATCGGCGCCGCCTGTCGGGCCACATTGAGGAAATTGAGCCACGTGAAGAAATGCTCGGAGGCGAGCGACATCGCCACCACCCAGAGCCCGAGCGCAAGGAACAGCCCGTAGCGGACGGCGAAGAGCACGATCCGGCGCCGGTCGAGCCCGGCGAGCCGTACCCGCGAAGATCTCGATGCACCGACCATCAGCGTGCCGCCGCTCGATCGCGGCAAGGGAGAAAGAGGAGAAGGACCGGAGCGCGCGGTCTCGCCACGCGCTCCGATCCCCGACTACGAGGTCGTCGGACTACCGGTAGCTGTCCAGATTGAAGGTCGTCACCACATCCGGGTTGTAGCTGAACCGCGACGTGATCTCCTTCCCGTCGAGATGATCGACGAGGAGCCGAACCGCCGTTTCGCCTCCCACCGCGGGCTTCTGCTTGAGGAATCCGACGATCCGGCCGTCCTCGAGCGGCTTGATGAACGGCTCGGGAATGTCGTCCCAACCGAAGAACGCGATGTCGCGCCCCTGCGCCTCGGCCGCGGCGAGGCCGCCCTGGAGGGAGGGATCGCCCGTCGCGTAGATGACGTTGATGTCGGGGTTGGCGGTCAGCATGTCCTCCGCTTCCGCCGTCGAGCGCTCGAGGATGTTGCGGCCGTCCCCGGTCGCGACCACCTCGGCCCCCGGAACCGCTTTCAGAGCATCCACGAAACCGTCCCGGCGCGCGAGCTGAACCTCGGAGGACGCGAGCATGATGCCGATCTTCGCGGTGCCGCCGAGCTTGCCGATGATCCAGCCGGCGACGAACTGGCCGAACGTGTAGGAAGCCTCGTACTGCGGCACCCCGATCAGGGTGACGACATGCGGGCTGTCGACCTTCGTGTCCAGGGTCGCGACGGGGATGTTGCGCTCACCCGCTTCCGCGATCACGCCGATGAGGGAGGTCGACTCGATCGGGTCCACCACGATTGCGTCGACATTTCGGGAGATGCAATCCTCGACCTGGGTCACCTGCCGCCCCGCATCCGCCTGGGGGTCAAGCACGATCAGCTCCACGCCAAGATCTTCCGCCGCCTTCTTGCCCCCCGCGACACTGGACTGGAAGTAGGCGATCTGCAGGCTGAACGTGACGAAACAGATGGTCCGATCCTGTGCGGTCGCGGCGCCGGACGCCGCAAGGGCACCGGCAGCGGTTACCGCCGCTGCCGTTTTTATGAGTTTATTCAACACGTTGCTCTCCCGGGAGTATTTGAATCGAGCGATGACGATATTGGACCGGCCATGGCAAGTCAACGCTCGGCCTCCGTGGCGGCCTCGCCGGGACGGCCGGCGCGCGGAGACTCCGGCTCCACCGTCACCCGTCCCGCCTGCGGATCGACGGTGACCCGGTCGCCGGTCGCGATCGCGTCGGTGATGTCGCGCTCGAAGCGGTCCATGAACGGGAGGTCCGCGAACGCGGCGCCCTGGGCCATGATCGGGTTCGCGAGGTTGAGGAGCAGGGCGGCCGGCCCCATGCCCCGCGCGCTCATCTCGCGCAGCATCCAGGAGGTCGCGACCCCGCCCTTGGCGGTGTTGAGCACGAGCACCCGGCCGACGTAGCTCTCGCCGTGGAGCCGGTGCCCGGGGCGCGAGAACACCCCCTTCACCCGATCGAGGTCGTAGCGGGCGCTGAAGTCGTCCTTCGCGACGAGGGCCTCCCCCGTTACCCGCGGGCCGATGCCGGGATGGCCGCGGATCGTCCGGAGCCGGGCCCGGACCGCCGTCACATCCTCCCCCGCACCGCCGCCTCGATGCACGCCTCGGTGGTCGCGAGCACCGGGCGGTAGCCGTAGCCCGAGATGATGTTGACGAGCTTCGCGGAGTTGGTGAGGAGGTTCGTCCAGCCGTTCGCCTCCCCGAGCTCGCGGGCGTACATCTGGTAGAAGCACACCCCGCGAAGGAGCACCCCGCCCGCCGCTTCGACGGTCGCGGTGATCCCCATCCGGTCCGCGGCGCTCTTGATCTCCGGCGACGTGGCGACGAGGAGTGCGGTCCGGGGATGCACCCGCTTCCCGTCGAGGGCCCGTGCGACCGCCTGGAGCTCGACGAGGGAGAGCTGCGGGGCCGCGAACACGACGACGTCCACGCGGTCTTCGTGGCGGCCGAAGGACGCGTAGAACGCGTCGACGTCTTCCTGCCCGATGGAGACCGCCGCGGGCAGCGGGCGGCCGTCGAACGCGCTCGCGAGGTCCGGCGCCTCCGGGGTCACCCCCGCCATGTGGAACATCGGCACCGAGCCGTAGCTCGCGAGGGCGGCCCCGAAGTGCTTGAGCTCGTCGGAGGTCGGCGCGCCCTCGATGCCGGCGAGGACCGGGACCGACCAGTAGTCCCCGGTCCGCCTCCCGACCACCCCGCCGAGCGCGCCCCAGTCGCTCCACGTCCGGGGACGGTGCCGGATCTCGAAGAGGTGGGTGCCACGCCGGTGCCGGTCGAGGTGGCACCCGTAGCGGGGCACGCGGCCGGTGAGCGCGGCGGCGAGCGCGGCCGGCCCGCCCTCGAAGTTGCTCCGCGCGCCGAGCACGCTGTTCGCGTAGATCGTGGACCCGGTGTCGCCGTAGGCGAGGTGCTCGCCCCGCACCGGGGGCAGCACCGACTGGTAGTTGATGCAGGTGTCGGTCATCAGGATGCCCATCGCCTCGAACGCGGCGATCGCCCGCCGCTCGAGGGCGGCCATCCGTTCCTCCTGCTTGAGCTTCCGGTACGCGCAGAAGTCGATGCCGCGCGGATCGGTGACCGTCGGCACCCGCACCCGGCGCTCCGCCTCCGGCAGCCGGGCGATGGATTCCAGCCACGCGACCCCGGACTCGCCGAGCGACTCGGTGTCCGCCATGAGGTGCACGTGCGCGACCTCGACGAAGTCCCCGGCGTCGAACACCCGGCCCACCGCCATCTGCTGGCGGATCGCCTCCTCGCGGGCGGGGCCCAGATGCCCGTCCCGCATCGCCCGCTCTTCGCGGTCGAGCTTCACCTCTCCGCCCCGTGCCGATCGAAATGCGGCGGTCTGCCGTCCCGCGTCAGGAGCACGAGCGCGGCTTCGCCCGCCGCCGCGGGCGAAACCGTTTCCGTCACCGCCGGCCGGCGGACGCTACCGACCGAGCAGCGCCGCGCGCTCGGCCGCGAGCTTGTCGGACGCCTGCTGGATGGCCGCGGTGTACTTGTCGACCCACTCGGCGCCGAACTCCTCGGTGAACCACTCCGTTATGTGGTCCCGGGCCGGGAAGAACGTTGCCCTGTCCTCCGCCGTCGGCACGTAAATCGTGCCTCCCTCGCGGATGAAGCGGGCGTTCGCCGCCCCGTCGAGACGCTTGTTGAACTGGGTCTGGATGACCGCCATCTGACGCACCCCGTCGATGACGAGATCCTGCAGATCCGCGGGCAGGCCCTGGAGCCAGGTGTCGCTCATCCAGTAGAACCCGAACAGGAACGCGTGCTCGTCAAGTATGGCGTACGTGAGGTGGTCATTGAGCTTGTTGGAGACGACGTCGAGGGCCGCGTTCTTGGACCCTTCGACGACCCCGGTGCCGAGCGAGGTATAGAGCTCTCCCCACGGTACCGGGGTAGGGTTGCCGCCGAGGAATTTCACGAACTCCTGCTGGAGCGGCGAGCTGATCGTGCGCATCTTGACCCCGGCCATGTCGGCGGCGGTCCGCACTTCGGCCCCGGTCGTGTAGAAGCTCCGCCAACGGCCGGTGTTGCTCGTGGCAACGAGCCGCACGGTTCCGGTCTTCGCGAGGATGGCGTCGCTCACCTCCTGGAAGAATGGACCGACCATCATCTCCTCGGCGAGTCGGTCGTCCGAGATCGTGTACGGGATGTCGGTCACCTGGAGCTCGGGGAAGAAGCTAGCCATCCCGCCGACGGTGGTGTGGGTCAGCTCCAGGGTTCCGAGCTGCACCTGCTCGATCATCTCGCGGAAGTTGCCGAGCTGGGAGGCCGGAAAGATGTCGACCCGGATCCGGCCCTGGGACCGCCCTTCGAGGTAGTCCTTGAGGAAGACGCCGGAGATGTGGTCGTCGGAATCGTCGCCGACCGGGCCGACGTGACCGTACTTGAGAACGAAGTCCTGGGCCTGCGCGGTTCCGGTCATCGCGCAGAACACGGCGGCGGCGGCGACCGCCCCGCACCTTCTGAGAATGGAGTTCATGGGGTTCCTCCTGGTCGATGGGAATGACGAAACTGAGAGAGAGCGTCAGGCGGACGATACGAAACGACTCGTGAAAGCCATGATAGCGCAAGGCGCGGAGCCGGAGCCGGAGCCGGAGGCGGATCGAGGCGTCTCGTCGGGGAGCGGATTCTTCACCCGCCGGAGGCAGCCACGGCCCGGTCGCCGACCGCGGGAAGCGCCGCGTCAGGCCTCTCGCGCCGGACGGCGGCGCCCCGCCACGGCCACTATCCCGGTTCAGGCGAGCCCGAGCAGGCGCGGCAGCGTCATCGACAGCTCGGGTATGTACGTGATCAGCAGGATGACGAACATGTGCACGACGAGGAACGGGGCCATCTCGCGCGCGATCACTTCGACCTTCTCACGGGTGATCGACGAGGCGACGAACAGCACGAGGCCGATGGGCGGCGTCGCGAGCCCCACCGTGAGGTTGACGCTCATGATGATCGCGAAATGCAGCGGCTCGACCCCGAGGCCGATCATCGTCGGAGCGAGGATCGGCCCCAGGATCAGGATCGCGGGGCCGGCGTCGAGGAACATGCCGACCACCAGCAGGAGAAGGTTGATGAGGAACAGCAGGACGTACTTGTTGTCGCTGACCGCGAGGAGCCCGGAGCCGAGCGCGTCGGGAATGCGCGACACGGCCGCAATCCAGCCGAATGCGACCGCGGCGCCGATCACGAGGAGAATCGCGGCGGACGACAGGCCGGCGCGCAGCAGCACCCGGGGCAGGTCGTCGAGCTTCATGCTCCGGGTCACGAAGAGGCTCAGCGCGAGGGCGTAGATGACGGCCGCGGCGGCCGCTTCGGTCGGGGTGAAGACGCCCGAGAGAATGCCCCCGAGAATGATGAGAGGGGTGAGCATGGGCAGGAACGCGCCCCGGAACGACGTCCACAGCTCGGCCGGCGGGGCGCGGCGTTCGCGCTTCGGATAGTTTCGCCGCCGGGCGAGGAACACGGTCATCGCCATCAGCAGGCCGCCCATGATGAGCCCGGGGACGAAACCGGCCGCGAAGAGCCCGCCTACCGACACCTGCATCACGTACGCGTACACGATCATGATGATGCTGGGCGGAATGATGGGGCCGATGATCGACGACGCGGCGGTGACCGCGGCCGCGAATCGCCGCGTATAGCCGTCCCGCTCCATCGCCGGGATGAGGATCGAGCCGAGCGCGGAGGTGTCGGCGACGGCCGAGCCGCTCAAACCCGCGAACATGATGGAGGACAGGATGTTCACGTGGGCGAGCCCGCCCCGGAGGTGGCCCACCACCGCGTTCGCGAACCGCACGAGCCGGGCGGTGATGTCGCCCACGTTCATGATCTGGCCGGCCAGCATGAAGAGCGGGATCGCGAGCAGCGGAAACTGGTTGATCCCGGCGAACATCCTCTGGGGAAGGACCTTGAGGAAGACGAACTGCTCGGCGAGCACGAAGCCCGCGAGGGGGGCGAAGACGAGGGCGAACACGATGGGGACGCCGACCGCGATGGCGCCGAGGAAGATGAGTACGAAAGCGCTGGACACGTTCGGTTGGCTTGCGTTGTCGCTCCGCGGCGGCGCCCGGCGCTACTGCCAGCCGCCGGCGGCGCCGGACGCCGGTTCGTTCGGCGGAGCGCGGGAAGACCCGAGCGCGGCGATCTGCCGCAGCAGGAGCTCAAGCGAGACGGTCAGCATCAGCGCGGAGCCGATCGGAACGGCGAGGAAGATGTAGAAGAGAGAAACGTCCACCGTCGTCGCGAACTGCGGGAGCGCGTTCCAGGCGAGCGCCCATCCCTGGAAGACGAGGACCCCGAGCACCACCATCACGATGACGTGAACGAGCATCATCACGATGGGGCCGAGCGGGGAGGGTAGCCGGGTCGGGACGACGTCGATCGCGATGTGACCGCCCTCCTTGAGGACCACCGGGGCTCCGATGAAGGCGAGCCACACCATCACGAACTTCGCCACCTCTTCCGTCCAGGGGAGCGAGTTGTTCAGCACGAAGCGGAAGAAGACCCCGAGCGCCACGATGACCGTGATGGCGGCGACGAGGAGGACGACCCCCCACCGGCACGATGCGAGTAGCGCGCGATTGAACGCTTCGACCGTCCGGATCAGGCGGTTGACTGGGTCCACTCCACAGGTCCTTCGGGCGTCAATGGAAGGGCTGCAACCAGGCCCGGCAACCGCGCCCGGGAACGAAAGCCGGCCGTCGGTCGGGAGTGTAGACGAACGCGGCTCCGGTGAGCGCAGCCCGACCGTCGGTGCGGATCCGGCGTGCGCGTCGAAGGAACGGAAGCGGATATCGAACCGTATCCGGCGCTGCTATCATCATCGCTCGCGGCACATCTTGGACAGGCCGGAGCTGAGGGCAGCGCGCTCCACGGAGGGGAAACATGAACGGAACGGCACTCTATCGCGCCCTGGTCGAAGCGGGCGCGAGCGAAGAGAGGGCGAAGGAGGCGGCGGAGAGCGTGGTGCACGCACCGCAGGGAGCCACCAAGGCAGATATCGCGGATGTCAGGACCGAGGTCGCCGACGTCAGGACCGAGGTTGCCGGGGTCAGGGTGGAGCTCGCTCGGGTGAAGACGGAGCTCTCGGACCGAATCGCAGCCCTCGAGGCGACCATGGAACGGAGCTTCCGTGCCATGACCTTTCGACTGATAGGGGTGTTCTTCGCCCTGCAGGCCCTGATGCTCGCCGCGCTGCGGTTCACCGGCCCGGCCTGATTTCCGGCCGCAAGACGGCGGCCCGCGACGGCCGCCGTGCGTGCCTTGCCGACGGATCAGGGGGCGGCGAAGGCGGGGCCGTTCGGCCGGACGCGCATCCCGGGGCGGAGGCGGGTCCAGGGGAGCGCCCCCGGGTCCGCGACCATCGGCCCCGGCGCCACGCAGATCAGCACCTCCGAGGCGATGGGCTCGAAGTCGGCCCGGAAGTGCACGGAGCTCTTGTTCACGATGATCTTTCGCGTGGTGGGCTCGATGCCGCAGTGGCGGTACATCGCCTGGTCGGCGAGCTGCGCCTTGCGGCTCCCGACGAGGATCTGGATGTCGCGGATGCGAAGCGAGGCCATCGGACCGAGGTTCATGCGCGCGCCGCCGTACATCGGTCCGGTGCCGAGAACCATGCCGTCCCCCACCTGCTCGACCCGGAACTCCGCCTCGAAGGGCGCGTCGCCCGGAATGCCGGACTTGCCGCCGAGGGCGATGTTGATGGCCGAACCCGCCCCGGCGCCGTGCGCGGCGAGGGCCGCCTCGGGGTCGACCAGCATTCCGAGCGCCGCCTGGGGGGCGTCGAGGTCGACGAGGGCCCGCAGCATCCCGGTGGTGTCGGAGTCGCCGCCCGCCCCGGGATTGTCCTGGGTATCGGCGATGACGACCGGCCGGGACGCGTTGCGGGCGATCTCGATCGCGGCCCGCACCCCGTCGTCGGGCGAGTAGAGCACGCCCTCGAAGTCGCTCTCGCGCCGCTCGATCTCGTCCGCGATCGCATCCACCGCCCGCCGGGCCGCCTCCGGGGTGCGCCCGTACCCGAGCACCGCGGGGCCGCAGTGGTGGATATCCGCGGCCGGGAAGCCCGGAGTCACCGACAGGCTCGCGACGTCCCCGCCTTCGAGGTCGTCCCGCATCGCCATGACGGTCTGCATCGGCTCGGTCGTCGTGCACTGCCAGGTGATGGGGATGATGAACGGGATCTGGCGGAACGCCTTGTGCACCGCCCCCGAGCCCCCGAGCAGCCCCTCGAGGTGAAGGGCGGTCCGCCGCCCCGTGTCGGCCATGTCGATGTG
>JAJECB010000372.1 GCA_022822245.1 Gammaproteobacteria bacterium | reverse complement strand
CACCTCCGAAAGAACCGCCAACGCCTGCCCGTCCCCACGCTCGCCTCACAGTACCTATAGCGGAACGTGGCGGAGATGTCCAGAATCGCCGTCAACTCATTGTCAGGCAGCACAAACAGTCAAAGAACGCATCCGCCCTGGCAGGGAGTCCGTCCCGTCTTGACACACGGCCTTCGGAACGAAGAATCTCGCGGGCTGGCGCCAACCCCCGGACCCGTGGCGCGCACCTCTTTCCCGAACGACTGGAAAAGGACCCCGGATGAACCCGAACCATCCCCCGAGCGCGGGCTGGCGCCCGCATCCCCGCTATCCCGATCCCGCGATCGAGGCCCTGGACCCCCGCTTCAATCGCTACCGTATCTTCAGCGCGGCGGTAGAGAGGCTCCATACCGGCTGCCGCTGGTCGGAGGGGCCGGTGTGGTTCGGCGACGGGCGCCATCTCCTGTGGAGCGACATCCCGAACGACCGGATCCTCAAGTGGGAGGAGGAGACCGGGGCGGTGAGCGTGTACCGGCGGCCGTCGGACTTCGCCAACGGCAACACCCGCGACCGCCAGGGCCGGCTCGTGACCTGCGAGCACGGGGGGCGGCGGGTCACCCGCACCGAGTACGACGGGAGCATTACCGTGCTCGCGGACGGAGCGGAGGGGCGGCGATTCAACTCCCCCAACGACGTGGTGGTGAAGTCCGACGGCTCCGTCTGGTTCACCGACCCGCCCTTCGGCATCCTCGGGGACTACGAGGGGCACCGGGCGGAGCCCGAGCTCCCCGAGGCGGTCTACCGCATCGACGGCGAGAGCGGGAAGCTTACCCGGCTTGCGGACGACATCCAGGGCCCGAACGGGCTCTGCTTCTCCCCCGACGAGGGGCGGCTCTACGTGGTCGAGTCGCGGGGCGAACCGCACCGGAAGATCCTCGCCTACGACGTGACCGCGGACGGGCGCGCCATCACGAACAAGGAGGTGCTGATCGACGCGGGACCGGGCGGCACCCCGGACGGCATGCGCTGCGACGTCGACGGCAACCTCTGGTGCGGCTGGGGGATGGGGAGCGAGGCCCTCGACGGCGTGATGGTGTTCGCGCCGGACGGCGCGCCCATCGGGCGCATCGCGCTCCCGGAGCGCTGCGCGAACGTCTGCTTCGGGGGGCGCAAGGGCAACCGCCTGTTCATGGCCGCGAGCCAGTCACTCTACGCCCTCTACGTCAACACCCGCGGCGTCCCCGGCGGTTGAGACCCGTGGGCATGGGACCGAATCGGCGCACGGGGGGCCAAGCGCGATGAAGCGTCCCGAGGCGCTCGATCGGGTCCTCGACGCCGCCCGGGACTTCCTCGCGGCCCGGGTCGAGGCGGGGACCCCACCGGGGGACGCGGTCCGGCGCGTCTTCAGCGCGCTCGCCGGCTCGGACGGCGTCATCGCGCCCGGCGGAGCCCCTCCTCCGCCCGCGTACCGATACCTTTCCGCCGCGCTCGAACGGGCGCGCGCGGCGCCGGGTATCTCGTCCCTCGTGGACGCGTTCGCGGCCCTGGAACCCGAGCTCACCTGGGTCTGGAGGACGGACTCCGAGGAGCACGGGGAGACGTTCCGCGACGGCCACGCGAACGCGTGGCTCGTGGGACCAACGGGACTCGAGCAGCGAGACGACGTCCTCGTCGGCGCGAGCCTCCTCGCACCCGGCATCCGCTACATCGACCACCACCATCCGCCGGAGGAGATCTACATCGTGATGAGCGAGGGCGAGTGGTACCGCGAGGACCGGGGCTGGCACGCGCCCGGCATCGGCGGCGTCGTCTACAACCCCTCCGACGCCGTGCACGCGATGCGCGCCGGCCCGGAGCCGCTCCTCGCCCTCTGGCTCCTCCCGGTCGGCTAGAGAACGAACGAACCGCCCCGTGCACCTGCCCGCGACGCTCCTTGGCTGAGCTGGCGTCCGCCTGACCGAAACGCAGGACCGAAATGGATTCCCGACCCTATGTGACACCCTTCGAGGAAGCGCGCTGGGACCTCGTGCCCGGGCGCACGGTCCTCGTCGCCATCGACCTCCAGAACGACTTCCTGCACCCGGAGGGCTGGTACGCGAGCCAGGGCATCGACATCGCGCACATGCGCCGCGTGGTCGAGCCCGTCCGCCAGCTTCTCGCCGACGCCCGGGCGAAGAACGTGCCGGTCGTGTGGACCCGGCACGGAACGCGCGGCGCCGAGGACGCCGGGCCCTTCTTCCGCCTTCGTCCCTTCCTCCGGGACGGCGGTCTGCGGCAGGGCACGTGGGGTCATGGAATTTGCGACGAGCTCGAACCCGGGAAGGACGACTGGTACGTCGACAAGACCCGCTTGAGCGCCTTCTTCAACAGCAACCTCGAAGGGATCCTGCGCGCCCTGCAGGCCGAGACGGTCCTCATCGTCGGGGTGTTGACCAACCAGTGCGTGGCCGCGACCTCCAAGGACGCCATGTTCCGGGACTTCAAGCCCATCGTGGTGGAGGAATGCACCGGCACGACCCTGCCGCATCTGCACGATCCGGCGATCGAGATGATGCGGGTCGGATGGTGCGAGGTGCGCGACCTCGAATCGACGCTCGGCGAGCTCCGCCAACTCTCCGCCCACCCTTGACGCGCGGGGACGGTATGATCCGCGCTACCGGCCGGCGGTCGCGCCGGCAGCGCCTTCTCCCCCAATCCCGGGCGGGGACGGTGCGCGCGACGACGTTTCTCGAAAGGACCCCCGAATGAGTCGCATCAACATCCGGTTCACCCTCTTCTCGGCGTTCTACTCGCCGCTCATCGCGACGATGGCGGGGGGGTTCCTGCGCGAGGAAGGGCTCGAGCCCGAGTGGTCCGTCTCGCCGCCGGGGGTGAGCGCCCTCACCGCCCTCGAGGACGGGTCCGCCCACATCGTCCAGTCCGCCCTCAGCCAGGGGTTCGGCCCGCTCGAGCGAGGCGAGGCCCCCGCCACCACCCACTTCGCGCAGGTGAACGAGATGGACGGGTTCTTCCTCACCGCGCGCGAGCCCGACCCCGCGTTCGCCTGGCGCAAGCTCGAGGGATCGGATGCGGTCCTCTTCGGCGCGGGCCAGCCGCTCGCGATGTTCAAGTACGCCTGCCACCGGGCCGGCATCGACTACTCGCGCATCAACGCGATCAATCCGGGGGGCGCGGCCGCCATCGACGCCGCGTTCCGCGACGGCCAGGGCGACTACGTGCAGCAGCAGGGCCCCTTTCCGCAGCAGCTCGAGGCGGACGGGGTCGGGCACGTGGTCGCCGAGGTCGGGCCGATCATCGGTCCGTGCGGCTTCTCGAGCCTCGCGGCGATGCCGGAGTGGCTCGAAACGGACATGGCGGCCGCGTTCGTCCGCGCCTACCGCAAGACGCGGCGGTACCTCAACGAGACCCCCGCCGAAGAGATCGCGGCGGCCGAGAAGCCGTACTTCCCCGCCATCGGCGAAGCGGTGCTCGCCCGGTGCATCCGGACCTACCAGGGGCTCGGCTGCTGGACCCCGCACATCGAGATCACCCGCGAGGCCTACAAGACGACCCTCGACATCTACGCCTACAACGGGCTCGTCACGAAGCGCCACCCCTACGAGAGCGTGTGCTCCCCGCCGCCGGCGGGATAGGCGCGGTTTCGCGGCCCCCGGCGAGTCCCGGTGGCCGCGCGGACGGTCAGTCTTCGGCGAACACGGTGACTCCGAGCGGCTTCGGCCGCCCGTCATTGGCCGCGTTGCGATCCGCCGGACACGCCGAGATGCCGGCGAGGACGTCCATCCTCGCGCGAAGGTCGATATGGTCGCCGGCCATCGCGGTCGGCGGATGGATCTCGAAGGTACCGTCCGGATTGACCTCGACGTTCATGAACACGTTGAAGACATCGATGATGTCGTCGCCGTCGATGCCCCAGGGGGCGAAGGCCTCAGCCAGGTTCTCCTGGCAGGAGCGGTGGTCGGTATCGCCGTCGCGAAGCTCCAGGAGCCGCCGGCTGCAGCGCCCTCCCATGCTCGACCAGTGCTCACCGACCGTGTCCTCGACCACCTCGAACATCACGTTCTCGCGCGGTGGTTTCGAATAGAAGTACTTGAAGCACTTCCCGTTGCCGTGGCCCAGCATCACGTTCAGGGCCCAGCTCTGACCGACGTGAAAGGCTTCCCGGCGGTCGTGCAGGTTGAAGAACGCGCAGTCTCCGACCTGCTTGTCCTCGACGAGGTGGATGCGAAGGACCTGACCTTCCATCACCTCGACGGCACGGCCGGTTCGCGCCGGAATCACGAAGTCGTGGATCACGTGTCGCGCCATCGGATTCTCCCCCCTGCCCGGTCGCCGTCCGTATCGTAACGCCTCCCCGCGCGGGTTCGCGCGGCCGGTGCGAAGGCTGGAGCCGGAGCTACCGGCACCGACGCGGGAAACGAGGCGGTAGACGGGGTCGGAGGGGAAACGGGGTCCAAGTGAGATTTCGCAGTCTTCCGTCGGGTTCTTCATCCGTGCCACGAAATCTCGCTCTGACCCCATTTCCCCTCCAGGGTGCCGACCTCCGCCGACCCCGATTCCAGTCGCGGGGCTCAGGGTTCCGGAGCTCTCACCACGTGGAAGGTGGCCGCCTCCATCGCCTCCCAGTCCACCCGCAGGCCGAGGCCGGGACGCTCGGGGACGGTGACGAAGCCGTCCGGTCCGGGGCGGATCACGTCGACCATTCCGTACTCGAAGGCCTGGTAGGGCATCGCCTGCTCGAAGAAGGTGCAGTTGTCGAGCGCGAGCATGAGGTGGAGGTTGGCGGCCGCGGCGAGGTTGTAGCCCCAGGACATGATCTCGCAGTCGAGCCCCGCGGATTGCGCGAGGGCCGCCGCCTCCCGGGCCGGGCCGATGCCGCCCATCATGGTGACGTCGGTGCGCGCGGTGCTCCAGGTCCGGGTCCGAATCGCCTCGCCGAAGAGCGAGAGGTCCTGGATCCAGTTGCCCGACGGAAGGACGGGGACGGAGAGCGCGCGGGTGAGGGCGCGGTAGCCCTCGAGGTCGTGGTCCGGCAGCGGCGCCTCGAACCAGCGGAAGCCGAGATCGGCAAGCTCGCGCCCCGCCCGCATCGCTTCCTCGCGCGTGTAGTTGTTCCCGACGTCGAGCATTAAGTGGTCGCCGGCGCCGGGGTGCTCCCGGCGCACCGCGCGGGCGAGCTCGAGGTCGCTCTCCAGGTCGCACCAGGTGTGGATC
>JAJECB010000406.1 GCA_022822245.1 Gammaproteobacteria bacterium | reverse complement strand
GCGAAGCAGGGACTGCGGAGCGCAGCAGGTAGCCGACCCTGCGTCGAAGCGGCTTGAGGGAGTACGGCCCGTCAGCGCGAGTGGATCGGCGTCCGCGGCAGGAAGTTGGTGAGATATGGGGGCCGGGGGCTCCGGCCCGGTCTTCGGACTTGTTGCGGCCGCGGGATCGGGCCTTCGTTTCGGGGCGGACGCACCCAAGCAGTACGTTCCGCTCGCCGGACGGCCGATGGTCGCGCACGCGATCGAGGGGCTTGCCGCCGACGAGCGGGTTCGTTCGGTGATGGTGGTCCTGCCGCCGGGGGATCCGACCTTCGCCCGCCTCGGTCTCCGGTTCGGGTTCGACGTCCGGCTTGCCGAGGGGGGGGAGGATCGGGGCGGCTCGGTGGCGAACGGCCTCGAGCGGCTTGCCGCGACGGCCGGGGCGGGACCGGACGACTGGGTTCTGGTGCACGACGGCGCCCGGCCCTGCCTCCACCGGGAGGATCTTGCCCGACTCATCGACGCCGCTCTCGGGCACCCGACCGGGGCACTCCTCGCCGCGCCGGTCCGGGACACCCTCAAGCGCGCCCGGCCGGGCAGGGCGCGCGAGCGGGCGGAAGTCGACGAGACGGTTCCCCGCGCCCGCATGTGGCGGGCGCTCACCCCGCAGATGTTCCGGCTCGGCGACCTCGCCGCCGCTCTCGCGGAGGCCTCCGGCCGGGGCGCGACGGTCACCGACGACTCCGAGGCGATCGAAGGCTGGGCCGCCCGGCGGGGACGGCCGCCTCCGCAGCTCGTGGAAGCCCGCCACGAGAACCTCAAGGTCACCGCTCCCGGCGACCTCGACACAGCCGGCCGGATCCTCGCCGCCCGGGCCGAAGGGCGGGGATGAACGGCCGGATAGGCCAGGGTTACGACGCGCACCGCTTCGGTCCCGGAGACGGCGTCGTGATCGGCGGAGAGCGCCTCGCTTTCGATCGGGGGGTCGTGGCCCACTCCGACGGCGACGTGCTCCTGCACGCGGTGTGCGACGCCCTGCTCGGGGCGGCGGGGCTCGGCGACCTCGGCACCTGGTTCCCGGACACCGATCCGCGCTACGCCGGCGCGTCGAGCCGCGCGCTTCTCCGCGAGGTTCGCGACCGCGTCGCGGAGGCGGGGTGGCGGGCGGTCAACGTGGACGCCACCGTGATCGCCGAGGCGCCGCGGCTCGCGGCGCACCGCGACGCGATGCGGGCAAACCTCGCCGCCGACCTCGGCCTTCCGGTGGAGGCGGCGAGCGTCAAGGCCACCACCACCGAAGGCATGGGCTTCATCGGCCGGGGGGAAGGGATCGCCTGCCACGCGGTGGTCCTGCTCGAGGCGATCCCCGATCCCTGAGCCTTTCCCCGCGGCCCGCGGGCACGAACAGGGAAGCCCCGACCGCGGTCGGACGATCGTGCGGTCGTCCGGGGGAAGGGTCGTGCGGGGTGGCGTCCATCATGGGCGGCGAAGCTTGCTTCCAGGAAGACAGTCATTCCATTCTGGCCCCCGACTCGAAGCAACGAATCTTCCGAGCGATGCGGAACGTGGACGGCGGACGGCAACACGCCTCCGATGAGGCGCCCACCCCGAGGCGCGGGGAGGGAGACCCCTCCCGGCAAGCCGCCACGGGGGAGGCGGTCACGGAGACCGCGTGCGGATTCGGTGGCTTCATCCCGTTCCCCGACCTCGCGCGTGCCTTCGGCGCGCCGCCGGTGTCCGGGGTGCTGCGGCGCGAGGCGGGCGATTTTCGGGTAGACGAGGAGCTTGGATTCGAACCCGAGGGGTCCGGCCCGCACCACTGGCTCCTGGTGTGCAAGACCGGCTGCACCACCGCCTTCGCGGCCCGAATTCTCGCCGAGCGGCACGCGGTCCCGGTGCGGGAGGTCGGATTCTCGGGCCTCAAGGACCGCCATGCGACGACCACCCAGTGGTTCACCTTGCCCGCCCGGCCGCACGCCTGCGATCCGTTCCCCGGCGAGCTCGCCGAGGGGGTCCGGATCGTGCGGCGGTCGCGGGGGCGAAGGAAGCTCCGGCGCGGGGTGCACGCGGGGAACCGCTTCGCCATCGCGATCCGGGCGGTGGAGGGGGACCGCGAGGGCTTTGCGGACCGGGCCGCCCGGGTCGCGCGGGCGGGCGTCCCGAACTACTTCGGCGCGCAGCGGTTCGGGCGCGGCGGGGGCAACATCGCAGCCGCGGCCGATCTCCTGCGCGGAGACGCGCGCCCCTCGAATCGCTTCGCCCGCGGGCTGTATCTCTCGGCGGCCCGCTCGCTCCTGTTCAACCGGGTCCTGCACCGGCGGGTGGAGGCAGGCGCATGGGACGCGTACGTGCCGGGCGACGCAATCGTGATCGGCGGCGCGCGCCGGGCGCTCGCGCCGGGGGCCTCGCCCCGCGAGGGCGGCACGGCAGCGCAGTGGGTGTCCGCGGCCCGCGCCCATCCCACGGGGCCGCTCTGGGGGCTCGGGGCGAGCGGCGCAGTGGCCACGGAAGCGCTCGGCCTCGAGCAGGCGGCGCTCGCCGGCTGCGAAGGATGGCAGGCAGGACTCGAGGCGGCCGGCGTCGAGGGGGGGAGGCGCGCCTTGCGGGTGCTCCCGTCGCACCTCGAATGGGAGGGCCTGGCGGACGGCGGCCTGATGGTGCGCTTCGCGCTCCCGCGCGGCGCCTATGCGACGGCGGTCATCCGGGAGCTCGCCGGGGACCGGGATCGCCCCGGCCCGTGAACCGCAAGCCCGAAAATTTCGCCAGCTTTCGTCGTCTACCCACGAAGCAGTACGCGGACCGCCCCGGTGCCGCCCGCGTTGTCCGGCGCGGGACAGAATGCGAGCACGCCGTCGCAGCGGCGAAGCCACCGGTCCACCACCGCCTTGAGCACCGGTCGCCCCCCGGTCGAGCTTCGTCCCTTGCCGTGGATGATGCACACGCAACGA
This sequence comes from Gammaproteobacteria bacterium, assembly GCA_022822245.1. Next base: position 9,349 of record JAJECB010000406.1, on the reverse strand, counting down.
AGACCGCGCGCCCGCGAGTGGTCGATGAACTCCAGCACCGCCCGTTCCGCCTCGGATGCAAAGAGACCGTGCAGGTCGAGCTGGTCCTGGACCCGGTGGTAGCCGCGCCGGAGACGGCGGATCTCCCGGCGCTGAAGACCCGGGCGGGCGAACTCGATGCGGCTGCCGCGTTCGATGTCCCCGATCGGATCGGGTTCGAATCCGCCTTCCGTCGCCCCCCGTCCATCGGGGGTCGCCGCGGGCGAGGCGCGCCGCGGCGCCCGGTGCAGGGGAAGGGCTCGTTCACCCACGCCCTTGAGCGGGCGGGTCCCGTCCACGTGCCGGCGAAAGAGGGAGCCGTCGTCGTCGTGCGAGGAGCCGTTCATGTCGGGATCGGGTGGAGGCCGCTCGGGGGAATGCGGCCTATTCTCGATCCGGGCGGCGGTCATTGCCAACGCCCGAACCGTGGACCCCGACGGCCGGTTCGCCGAAGGGGATGGTTGTCTCGTGCGGAACGTCCAGCCAAGCATGCCTGAGTACCTCCGTCGGTTTCCCGCATTCCGGCCGTCTCGATTCGGATTCGGTACGTGCCGGGATCATCCCTGTCCGGGGACACTCTGTACCGGGACGTCCGTGTCAGCTACCCGCGTCCCTTTGTCGGAACATCGCGAAAACGATTTATCTGATTGTTATATAGATAATTCGCATGAAAAATGGCCCCCTGCCTCAAGGAAACGGAAACTCGAGGTGTCCTCCCGCGGGTTGGATTGCCAGAGGGGCGATTGTGCGGTTCAATGGGTCGATGAAGAAGGGCCTGCTCGCGTTCTGCGCGCTGGCGGCGGTCCTTTCGGCCGCGGCCACGTCCATCGACGAAACCCTTGAACGAGTCGTTGCGCTCGCAAACGAAGACCGGCTTGCGGAAGCGCGGAGGGTGCTCGATCCGTTGCTCGCACGAGATGCCGATCACCCCCGGCTCCGGTTGCTGGACGGGGTCCTGCGCGCGCGGGAGGGACGGGTGAGGGAAGCCATCGAGGTCTTCGACGGGCTCCGCCGGGACCATCCCGAGATGTCGGAGCCGTGGAACAACCTTGCCGTTCTCTACGCGGCCGAGGGGCGTATCGACGAGGCTCGGGAGGCCCTGCTCGCCGCCCTCGAGCGCCGGCCCTCCGCCATTGGCTATGCAAACCTCGCCGAGGTCCATGCGAAGCTCTCGCGCCGCGCCCGACAGCGCGCCCGCGAGCTCGCCACGGAGGGGAAGGCGGACCGGAGGCTGGAGGGAGCCGACGGGCCGGTGTCCCCGTCCTCGAGGGACTCTCCCGGAGGTCCGGCGTCCGGCGGGCTGGCCGCGTTGGCGGCGGATGCTTCGCCGGCCCGCGCGTCCGATGATTCTCGGGCGGAGCGCCCGGCGTGCCTTCGCGGCGGCGGGATCGAGGACCGCAGGGTTCTCGCCGGCGTCGAGGAGTGGTTGGAGTCGCGCGGTGCGGAAGTCTTCGCGCTGCGGCGCGAGAGGCACCGCCCGCCCGGGAACTTCCAGGTGTACCTTCCGCCCCTCGCGGACCGTGAGGCGGCCGCGGCAACGGCGCGCGAGATCCGCGATCGTGGTGTGCGGGACATCGACGTCATCCGGGCCGGGCGCCTCGAGAACGGGATTTCCTTCGGGGTGTACCGGGTGGCGGAGAACACGCGGCGTCGCGTCGCGTCGCTCGAGCGGCTCGGCTATCCGGTCCGCACGCGGAAAACCGGGAAGGCCGTTCACCGGTATTTCCTCGAAGCACGGTCGACGGCGGACCCGGAGGCCTTGCGCGCCGCCTGGAAGAAACGTTTTCCGGACTGGCCGCTCGAATCCGTCAATTGCGTCTGACCGCTCCGCGCGGGGTCCGCGCCGCGCGCGAACCCCCCGCCCCTCTTTCGGGTCGCAGGAACGGCCATGGCCGCGCGGCCTTGACCGGGGGGCGGAGCGCGCCGACGATGGGCCAGGTTCGCATCCCCGCCAGGAGCCTCACGATGAGCGACCCGCTCGATGCCTTCACCGGTCTTCTCGATCGGTTCACCGCTGCCGTGGAGTCCGGCGACACCGCCGCCTTCACGAGTCTTTTCCACGCGGACGGCACGTATGACGACATCTTCTACGGCGAGTTCCGGGGCCACGAGCGCCTCGCGGAGATGCTGCGCGACCACTTTCACGGCCACGCCCGCGAATTCTCCTGGGAGATGCGCGATCCGGTGTGCGACGGGCGCGTCGGATATGCGAGCTACACTTTCAGCTACACCTCGACCATGAAGCGAAGCGAGGGCCGGCGCGTGGTGTTCACGGGATGCTCGCAGTTCCTGCTCCGGAACGGGCTCATCGAGTCCTATCGTGAATGGGCGTTCGGAACCGCTGGCCTCGCCCAGCTCGGGGCGCCTCCCCCTGTGCTCGCGCGCCAGTCGGAGCGGGAGGCAACCCGGATCCGGGCCGGCGCGGACCGCCGCCGCCATCGCCTGGACGATTCGACATGAGCCGCCCCGAGCCGCCGGACGCCAGGGACTCCGACGCCGGGCTGACCCTCCCGGGCCGTCTCGGGCCACTCTTTCCCCGCGACCTCGATCCGGAGCAGACGCGGGTGCTCGAGGCCATGCTTGCAGGACCTCGGGGAACGTCCGGCTTTCTCACGCGCGAACGGCCGGTCGCGGGGCCGTTCGCACCCTGGCTGCGAAGCCCCGGCTTCGCCGACCGCGCACAGGAGCTCGGGGCGTTCGTTCGCTACCGGTCCTCCCTCGACCCGCGTCTCAAGGAGCTCGCGATCATCGTGGTCGGCGCGGCGTGGAAGGCCGGGTACGAGTTCGCGGCGCACGGCCCCATGGCGATCCGCGCCGGGGTCTCGCGCGAGGTGGTGGATGCGCTCGCGCGCGGCGAAGCCCCTTCCTTCGATCGTGACGATGAGCGGATCGTGTACGAATTCGCAACGGATCTGGTCGAGAACCGCCGGGTCGGGGGAGAACGCTACGCGTCCGCCATCGAGCTGCTCGGCGAGTCCGGCACGGTCGAGCTGGTGGGGACCCTCGGCTACTACACCCTGGTCTGCATGACCCTCAACGCGTTCGAGGTGCCGCTCGGCGAAGGTATGGAGCCGCCCTTTGGAGCGCCGTAGTCCCGCGTCCGCGGCCCGGAGAGCGGGGGGAGGGGGTCGCGGCGCGCGCCGCCGGGCCGAGGTTGCCTCCCTCGCCCGGATCGCCGAGCACCTTCGTTCCGGCAATCCGGGTCGCGCCGAACGGGCCGGCCGCGCGGTGCTGAAGCGCGAGCCCCGCAACCCCGATGCCTGGCACCTGCACGCGATGGCCGCCCTCGAAGCGGGGAACCTCGCCAAGGCCCGTACACGGCTTCAGCGCGCGATCGCGCTCCGGCCGGAGAGCTCGGTGTTCCACTCGAACCTCGGGGCGGTGCTCGAGCGCGAGGGCGATCTCGAAGAGTCCTTCCGCGCGCATGACCGAGCCCTCACCCTCGATCGCGGGCCGGCCGACAACTGGTTCAACCATGGCCTCGTCCTGCTTCGTCTCGGTCGGCCGGCGGAGGCGGCGGCAAGCCTTCGGGCCGCGTGCGACCGGGACGGGCAGGATCCGGAGCTCCGCCTGAACCTCGGGCGGGCCCTGGAACGGTCGGGGGACGGAGAGGGCGCCCTCGGGGAGTACCGGGCCGCCCTCGTCCGCACGGCGGGTCCCGGGGCGCGCTGGGCGGGGGAGGTTCGGGACGCGCTGCGACGCGTGCTGAGCGTGGTGTTTCCCATCGAGGCGGCGCCCGACGTACGGCGCCTGCTCGTCGAGACGGGGGTGGGGCCGGACCTCGGCCCCGCCGCCGCCGCGCAGTTGCGGGTCGACGCTCCACCCCTGGACGACGACTCGGCGGTGGCGCGCTTCCTCGCGGCAAGCGGCCGTCTGCTCCTCGACTATCTCCACCAGGTCGTCAACCTCGACCCACGGCTCGAACGGTTGCTGGCCGCCGCGCGGGCCGCCCGCTTGCGGGAGTGGACGGCCGCGGGCGAGGCCGAAGCCGCCGTGCGGGCGGCCGGGTCCGAGGGGCGGATCGCCGCCGCTATCGCGATTCAGTGCTTCCACAACGAGTACGCGTGGTACGCGAGTCCGGAGGAGGAAGCGCTTCTCGCCGCTCCCGCCGCCCGGCTCGACCGGGCCCTCGCCGCGGGCGGCTCCATCGATCCGGACGCGCTCGCTGCCGACCTGCTGCTCGTATCCCTCTATCGCCCGGCGAGCGCGCTGGCCGGCGCGGACCGGCTCGCGTCGGTCGGCCCGGAAGGGTGGCCGCCGCCGGTGGCGGACCTTCTTGGCCATTCCCTGCACGGTCCGCGCGAAGAGGTCCGAATTGCCCGCGAGCTCCCGTCTCTCGCCGCGGTCCGGGATTCGACCTCGCGCGCGGTGCGGGCGCAGTACGAGGAGAACCCCTACCCGCGCTGGCTCTCGCTTCCCCCCGGTCCCGACCCCGATCCCGGTCCCGGGCTCGCGGAGACGCTCGCCCGGACGTACCCGGACCGGGTCGACCGCGGCCCCATCGAGAAGGTGCTCGTCGCGGGCGGCGGGACCGGCTACGAGCCGCTCCTGGCGGCTCGCCAGAACCCCGCCGTAGCGGTGCTATCCCTCGATCTCAGTCGTCGCAGCCTCGCATACGGCGCGCGCATGGCCCGCCGGCTCGGGATCGGGAACGTGCGTTTCCTGCAGGGCGATCTCCTCGATGTCGATTCGCTCGACGAGCGCTTCGACGCGATCCTCGCGAGCGGGGTGCTGCACCACATGGCGGATCCGGAGGCCGGGCTCCGGGCGCTCGCCGGGGTGCTTCGCCCGGGCGGCGCCATCCGCGTCGGGCTCTACAGCGAACACGCGCGGCAGCTCCTCACGACGGCGCGCGCGGTCGCGGAAGCGGCCGGCCGGGACGGCTCCCCGGAAGGGATCCGGGAGTTCCGGCGGGACGTCGTCGACGGGGTCGAAGCGGAGCTCAAGGGTCTCCTCCGGAGCCCCGACTTCTACACCGTGAGCAGTTGCCGGGATCTCGTGTTCCACGTCCACGAGCGCCGCTTCACGATTCCGAAGGTCGGGGGCGCGCTCGCGGCCGCAGGGCTTCGCCTCCTCGGCTTCGAAGCGAGCCGCGAGACGCGGGCCCGCTACCGCCGGGCGTTTCCCGGCGATCTGCACCTGCGTTCGCTCGAGAGCCTCGCCGAGTTCGAGCGGGCGCACCCCGAGGCGTTCGCCGGGATGTACCTTCTGTGGGCGGAGCCGGAGGCCCGCCGGCCCTGAACGGGCGGGTGGGCAGCGGCACCGCCGGAGGGGTTCGACCCGACCCCGTTTCCCGGGTTCGGAAGCAATCAACGAAGGAGACGAGAGCGTGGACTACCGGTACGTGAGCTTCGAGATCGAGGGCGGCATCGCCCGCATGACCCTGAACCGCCCCGACGCGGGGAACGCGCTCCACATCGACATGTGCAAGGAGATGATGGACGTCTCCATCCGCTGCGACGAGGAGCCGGCGGTCCGGGTCCTCGTCGTGGACGCGGCGGGCCGGATGTTCTGCGCCGGGGGCGACCTCAAGTCGTTCGCGGACGAGGCCGACCGGCTCGGACCGGTGCTCAAGGAGATGACCATCTGGCTGCACGGCACGTTCTCGCGCTTCGCCCGGATGCGCGCCCCCGTCGTCACCGCCGTGAACGGCATCGCCGCGGGCGGGGGGTTCGGCCTCGCGATGTGCTCGGACTACGTGATCGCGGGCGAGTCGGCCGGGTTCACGATGGCGTTCACCGCCGCCGGGCTGTCCCCGGACAGCAGCTCGACCTGGTTCCTGCCCCGCATCATCGGGCTGCGCCGGGCCCAGGAGCTCATGCTGACGAACCGGCGGATCGACGCCCGGGAAGCCCTCGACTGGGGGCTCGTGACCCGGGTCGTGGCCGACGACGCGCTCGCCGCCGAGACGATGAACATTGCCCGGACCCTCGCGAACGGTCCGACGGAGGCGTACGGCTCGGTCAAGCGGCTCCTCACCGCGACCTTCGACAACGGGCTCGAGACCCAGATGGAGCTCGAGGCGCGGGAGGTCACCGACAACGCGCGAGGGGCGGACGGCCGCGAAGGGGTGGCCGCGTTTCTCGAGAAGCGCCGTCCCACGTTTCGGGGACGGCGCTGATCCGGGCCGCCAGCCGGCCGAAGACTTCAACCACCCCTCCGAGGAGGAACCCGTGATTTCCGCGCGCGAACATCCGAAGAAGACCGTCGAGATCCTGGGCCGACGGATGGCCTACGTCGAGATGGGGGAGGGCGACCCGATCGTCTACCTCCACGGCAACCCGACCTCGTCCTATCTCTGGCGCAACATCATGCCCCATGCCGAGTCGCTCGGCCGGTCGCTCGCGATCGACCTCATCGGCATGGGGGACTCCGAACCCCTCGACGATTCCGGTCCGGTCCGGTACCGCTTCGTCGAGCACCGCGAGCATCTCGATGCGGCCCTCGACGCGCTCGGCGTCGCCGGGGCGGGCAATGCCGTCCTCGTGGTCCACGACTGGGGGTCCGCGCTCGGCTTCGACTGGGCGAACCGCCATCGCGACGCGGTGCAGGGTCTCGTCTACATGGAGGCCCTGGTCCGGCCGGTCACGTGGGAGGAATGGCCGGAAGCCCCGCGGCGGGTGTTCCAGGGATTCCGTTCCGATGCCGGCGAGGACATGGTGATCGCCAAGAACATCTTCGTCGAGCGGGTGTTGCCGGGATCGATCCTGCGCGAGCTCGCCCCCGAGGAGATGGAAGTGTACCGGCGCCCGTTCCGGGAGCCGGGAGAGTCGCGGCGGCCGACCCTCACCTGGCCGCGGGAGATCCCGATCGAGGGCGAGCCGGCAGACGTGACCGCCATCGTCGCAGACTACGCGGCATGGCTTTCGGGGTCGGAGGTGCCGAAGCTCTTCGTCAACGCCGAGCCGGGGGCCATCCTCACCGGGCCGCAGCGCGAGTACTGCCGCGGCTGGAAGAACCAGACCGAGGTGACGGTCCGGGGCAGCCACTTCATCCAGGAGGATTCGCCGGACGAGATCGGCCGGGCGATCGCGGAGTTCGTGCAGGGGCTCAGGGCGTGACGGCGGCACGTCCGCGCCCCCTCGACGGGGTACGGGTGCTCGACTTCGGGCGCTTCATTGCCGCCCCCTACTGCGGAATGATGCTCGCCGACATGGGGGCGGAGGTCCTCCGCGTGGACCGGCCGGGGGGCGAGGAGGATCGGAGCTACGGCCGCACCGGTCCGAACGGCTCGAACTTCGTCTTTCCCAACTTCGGCCGCAACAAGAAGGGGATCACCCTCGACGTGCTCCGCCGCGACGCGCCGCGCGAGGTGCTTGCGGACCTCGTGGCCCGTTGCGACGTGTTCCTGCACAACTTCAGCCCGGGTGCGGTCCGGGTCTTCGGGCTCGGCTACGACGATGTCCGCGCGATGCGCGAGGACGTCATCTACGCCGGGATCTCGTGCTACGGATCGACCGGTCCGTACGCGATGCGGAGCGGCTTCGATCAGATCGCCCAGGTCATGTCCGGCGCGTGCGCGCTCTCCGGCCACGAACACGATCCGCCGATGCGCGCAGGGGTGCCGTGGGTCGACTACAGCACCGGGCTCCTCGCCGCTCTCGGCACGGTGCTCGCTCTCCGCCACCGCGATGCCACGGGAGAGGGGCAGGAGGTGGACTGCGCCCTGCTCCAGACGGCGGTGAGCTACACCTCGCCGATGATCGCGGAGGCCCTCGTCACCGGACGCGAGCGCCCGCGCATCGCGAACCGCATGCCCTACGTCGGGCCGACCGACCTCTATCGCTGCCGGGACGGCTGGGTGTACATCGCCACCGTGACCGACGGGATGTGGAGGAGTCTCATGGATCTCATCGGGCGGCGGGGCCTCGCCGAGGTCCCCGCCCACTCGACGGACGAGGGCCGGTTCGAGGCCCGGGCGGAGATCGATTGCCACGTCGAGGAGTGGATGGCCGAGCGGGAAGTCGCGGACGTGGTGGCGGAGATGGAGCGGGCGCGGATCCCGTGCGGGGTTTACCGGAGCACCGCGGAGGTGCACGCGGACCCGCATGTCCGGGCGCGCGCGATGCTGGAGTGGGTGGACATGGAGGAGCCGGGAATGGAGCGGGTGCCGGTGAGCGGGGTACCGGTCAAGCTGTCTGCGAGCCCGGGCGAGGTCCGCCATCGCGCTCCGCGCCCGGGGGAGCATAATGACGAGTGCTACCGAGGCCTCCTCGGGTACCCCCCGGAACGCGTCGAAGCGCTCCGGGCGGCGGGGTTCATCTGAGGCGGGGCTTCGTGAGCCGGGCCGCGCCGCGGCGCGTTCCGGTGGTCGCCGAACCCGCGGCGCCGTGACGCTCCTTCCGAACCCGGCTGGATGGACGAGGGTGGCCCGGAGGCCGGCCACCCGGCCGCTTCCGCGATGACGGACACGATCTCCCTTCCGATCTGGATTGTGGTCGTCGCCGGCGCGATCGTGCTCTGGGCGGTTCTCGACCGCCTGCTCGTTCCGGGCGTGCGCTGGTTCTTCCGGCGGCGGGTCAATCGCGTGATCGACGAGCTGAACACCCGGCTCAAGCTGCAGATCCCGGCCTTCCACCAGACCCGGCGCCGGACCCTCATCGAGCTCCTGACCCATGACCCCAGGGTGATGGAATCCATCGAGCGCCGGGCCGAGGAGTCCGGCGTTCCGCGCGCGGACCTGGCCCGCGAGGTCGAGCGATACGCCCGCGAGATCGTGCCGTCGTTCAATCCCTGGCTCTACTTCCGGATCGGGTACTACCTGGCGCGGCGCACCGTCCAGTTCCTCTACCGGGTCCGCATGGGGTACTCCGACGAACGGGCGCTGTCGGAGATCGAGCCGAACGCGAGCGTCGTCTTCGTGATGAACCACCGCAGCAACATGGACTACGTGATCGTCGCCTACATGGCGGCGCACCGCTCGGCGCTCAGCTACGCCGTCGGCGAATGGGCGCGGGTCTGGCCCCTCAAGATGCTGGTGCGCTCGCTCGGCGCCTACTTCGTGCGGCGCGGCTCGGGCAGCCGCCTCTACCGCCAGGTGCTGGCCCGCTACGTGCAGGCGGCGACCGCCGGCGGCGTGGTCCAGGCGGTCTACCCCGAGGGCGGGCTCAGCCGGGACGGGCGCCTGCGCAAGCCCAAGCTCGGCCTCATCAACTACATGGTTTCCTCCTTCGACCCCGACGGCTCGCGCGACCTGGTCTTCGTGCCCGTCGGCATCAACTACGACCGCGTGCTGGAGGACCGCATGCTGGTGCGCGCGCCGGCCCCCGGCGAGCCTCGGCCCGGCAAGGCGCGCGTGCTCGCGACCGCGGCTGGCTTCGTCGCTCACAAC
>JAJECB010000382.1 GCA_022822245.1 Gammaproteobacteria bacterium | reverse complement strand
TCGCCAAGCACGACGAGACCTACATGCCCCCCGCCCTCGCCGAGTCGCTGGGAGAGGCGAAGGCGGCGGAGCGGGGCCGGCCGCCGGGGTCCGGGCAATGATCCCCGAGCTCGGGCACTTCGCGCTCATCCTCGCGCTCCTCACTGCCCTCGTCCTCGCGGTGGCCCCCTTCGCGGGCGCGGGGCGGGGCGATCTGCGCTGGATGGCGGTCGCCCCGAGCGCTGCGGCGGGGCTCTTCGTGTTCCACCTCCTCGCCTTCACGTGCCTCGCGTGGGCGTTCGCGGCGAACGACTTCTCGGTGCTCTACGTCGCCACGAACTCGAGCGCGCTCCTTCCCCTTCACTACCGGATCGCGGCCGTGTGGGGGGCCCACGAAGGCTCGCTCCTCCTCTGGTCGCTCATCCTCAGCGGCTGGACCCTCGCGGTCGCGGCGAAGAGCCGGAGCCTCCCGCCCGAGGTCTCGGCGCGGGTCCTCGCGGTCCTCGGTTTCATCGCGGCCGGGTTCCTCTGCTTCATGCTCTTCACCTCCAACCCCTTCGCCCGCCTCCTCCCCGCCACGCTCGCGGGGCGCGACCTCAACCCCCTCCTCCAGGACGTCGGCCTCATCGTCCATCCCCCGATCCTCTACATGGGCTACGTGGGGCTCGCGGTCCCCTTCGCGTTCGCGGTCGCGGCCCTCGCGGAGGGTCGGGTCGACGCGGCCTGGACCCGCTGGACCCGGCCGTGGACCACCGTCGCCTGGACCTTCCTCACCCTCGGAATCGCGGGCGGGAGCTGGTGGGCCTACTACGAGCTCGGGTGGGGCGGGTGGTGGTTCTGGGACCCGGTGGAGAACGCGTCCTTCATTCCGTGGCTCGTCGCCACCGCCCTCATCCACTCGCTCGCGGTTGCGGAGAAGCGCGACGCGTTCAAGGCGTGGACCGTGCTGCTCGCGATCTTCGGGTTTTCCCTGAGCCTCCTCGGCACCTTCATCGTGCGCTCCGGGGTGCTCGTCTCGGTGCACGCGTTCGCGAGCGACCCCGCACGGGGCGTCTTCATCCTTGCCTTCCTCGCTCTCGTGGTGGGGGGCGCGCTCGCGCTCTACGCGTGGCGGGCGGGGCGCGTCGCGGGGGTCGGGCGCTTCGCGATTCTCTCGCGCGAGACGATGCTCCTCGCGAACAACGTGCTGCTCACCGCCGCCGCCGCCGCGGTCCTCCTCGGCACCCTCTATCCCCTGCTGCTCGACAGCCTCGGGCTCGGGCAGATCTCGGTCGGCCGCCCGTACTTCGATCGGGTCTTCGTTCCCCTCATGGTCCCCCTCGCGGGAGTCCTCGCATTCGGGATGCTGGCGCGCTGGAAGCGGGATCGGGCCGCCCGGCTCGCCCGGCTCCTCGCAGCGGTCTTCGTGGCCGCGGCGGCCGGGGCCATCGCCGCCGCCCTCCTCGCGCACTCGGCGGCGGCGGCGCTCGGGGCAGGCCTCGCCCTGTGGATCGCGTGCTCGACCCTCCGAGCGGTCGCGGCACGGGTGCGGCGCCCGCGCGACCTCCTTCGCCTGCCGCGCGGGTTCCTCGGAATGAGCCTCGCCCACGTGGGGTTCGCGGTCTCGCTCGCCGGGGTGTGCTTCGTCACCGTTCTGGAGGTGGAAGAGGTCGTGCGGCTCGCCCCCGGCGAGTCCGCCACCGTCTCCGGCCACGAGTTCCGTTTCCGGGGGGTGCGCGACGTCGCGGGCCCGAACTACCGGGCGGTCCAGGGAGAGATCGAAGTCACCCGGAAGGGGCGTCCGGTCGCCCGCCTCACCCCCGAGAAGCGCACCTACTTCAGCCAGTCGCAGCCGATGACGGAGGCCGGGATCGACCCCGGCCTCACCCGCGACCTCTACGCCGCCCTCGGCGAGCCGCTCGGCGACGGGGCGTGGTCCGTTCGGCTGCACTACAAACCGTTCGTACGCTGGATCTGGCTCGGGGCGATCCTCATGGCCCTCGGCGGCGTCCTCGCCGCGACGGACCGGCGCTACCGGCGTCGGGCGACCGCCGCGGGCCACGACGACCCGCTTCGCACGCTCCTCGCGAAAGACCCTGCGGCACCCGACCCCGAGCCTCGCTGAACCCCGCGTCGACCTGGCCCGGAAAAATCACCGATTTCCTGCTACGGACGCGGATCTGCTCGCTGTGACAAGGCGTACTCCCTCAAGCCGCTTCACCGTAGTGTCGACTACGCCTTCAGCAGCGCGAAGCGCTCTTTCGGTCCGTGCGCCTTGTCACAGCGGCATCTCCGCGCCCTCGCGACGAAAATCGGTGATTTTTCCGGGCTGGCCGCGCCGCTCCCGACCGACCGGGGTCGTGCGTCAGTCCAGCATCTCCTCGTAGATGCGATAGGGGGTCTCGCTCATGCCGAGCGCGGCGTAGGTCCGTTGCGCGGCGACGTTCTCGCGCTCGACGTAGAGCCGGACCCCGACCACGTCGCCGGCCGCCCGGGCCCGCTCGCGGACCGCTTCGTGCAACGCGCGATAGACGCCCCGGCGGCGGTGAGCGGGGCGCACGTACACGCTCTGGATCCACCACATCCGGCCGTTTCGCCAGTCGCTCCACTCGAAGGTGACGAGGAGAGAGCCCGCGATCCCGCTCCCCGAGTCGGCGACGACGTAGAAGCCGTGGCGGGGATCGCGCAGCACGGTTTGCACCGCCGGGAGAAGGGTCTCCATCGGCAGGGACTTCGCCTCCGTCTCGAGCGCCATCGCCCGGTTGAACCCGGCGAGCGTCGCCGCGTCCTCGGCAACCGCAATCCTCGTCACGACTGACTGGCGCGGATTGGACTCCACCATCTCGCAGCGAACCCGTAGCGTGGAACGGCGAAGGCTAGCCGCTCGCTACCTGCCCGACAAGGTGACGCAGTGCTCGTGCGCGGGCGGTGCGCGCCCGAACGACCGGTCCCGCCCACACCAAGGTCTCGGTCCGGTTTAGACTGGCTGGAATCCGCCCGAATCCGTACCTGTTGATCCCCGACTCGACCCGAGCCCCAAGGTCCGCGATGCGATTCGCCTGGTGGAGCGAGACGGATGGTCGCTGGCTCGAACCAGAGGGAGCCATCGCCAGTTCCGTCACCCGGAAAAACCCGGAACCGTGACGATTGCGGGCAAGCCGGGCGACGACCTTCCGAGGGGTACATGGGCCAGCGTCATGAAACAGGCGGGACTGAAGGAGTGAAAGAGGAGATGCGATACACCATCGTCATCGAAGAGTCTCCGGCGAACTTTGCCGTCTACGCGCCCGATCTGCCCGGTTGCGTGGCGACCGGAGCGACCAGAGAAGAGGCGGTCAGCGAGATGAGGAGGGCAATCCTTTTTCACATCGAGAGCTTGCGCGAACATGGTGAGCCCGTACCGGAACCGCATTGCACGGCAACCATCGTCGACGTGGCCGCCGCCCGGTGACGATATGGGTGTCGAGCGGATCCGGGTCGGCGACATCGAGATCGCGTATCGGTGGGACGGCGACCCGGACGGACCGGTGGCGATGATGGCGCACGCGATGGGAACGAGCCACCGGATCTGGGATCCGCAGGTGCCCGCCCTCGCGGACCGCTACCGCCTGCTCCGTTACGACTGGCGCGGCCACGGCGACACCGACGCACCGCCCGGGCCGTACACGCTCGCGGAGTTCGTCGCGGACGCGGTCGGCCTGATGGACGCGCTCGGCCTCGACCGGGTGCACTGGATCGGCATCTCCACCGGGGGAATGATCGGCCAGGGGCTCGGCATCCACCGCCCGGAACGAATCGCGTCCCTCACCCTCTGCAACACGACCTCGTGGTCCACCCCCTGGTACCGGGACTGGGTGAAGGAGCGACAGGCGGTCGTTCGCGAAGGGGGAATGGAACCGGTGTGGGAGATGACCAGGCGGCTCTGGTTCACCGATGCCTTCGTCGACGCGGAGGGGCCCGGATACCGTGCGATCCGCGACGTCTTCGTGCGGACCCCGGTCGCGGGGTATCTCGGGGGCACGTCGGCGGTTGCCGACCTCGCCTGGCGGCCCTTGCTTCACCGGATCCGGGTACCGACGCGGATCATCGCCGCGGGCGGCGATACGGTGACGCCGGTCTCTCACGCGGAGGAAATCCGCGACGGGATCCCCGGTGCCGAGCTGCGCGTGATCGAGGACCTGCGCCACTTCTCGAACGTGGAGGGTCCGGACGCGTTCAACGCCCTGCTCCGCGCCGGCCTCGACACCTTCGCGTCGGCGTGAACGCGCCCATCGGTATCGGACGAACGGGCGCCCGGACGCCACCCGATGCGGGCGGAGCCGGTCTCGAATGCCCCGGCCGGGAGCAGGCGCCGCGGCGCTTCGATGCCCGGAGGCGGCGCATCCCCCCGCTCCCGGACGCGGGGGGCCGGGAATGAAGGTCTCGTTCCTCGTCCCGCTCGCCCTCTTCGCGGCGCTCGCGGGGCTGCTCTACGCCGGGCTCGAGCGCAATCCGGGAGTGGTCGCGTCTCCGCTGCTGGGGCGGCCCCTCCCCGATTTCGCGCTCCCCGGGGTGCCGCGGGGCGAGCTCCGGTCGGACGATCTCGGAGAGGCGCCGAGCCTGCTCAACGTGTGGGCGAGCTGGTGCGCGGCGTGCCGGGCCGAGCACCCGCTCTTCCTCCGGCTCGCCGCCTCCGGCGAGGTTCCGATCTACGGCCTGAACTACAAGGACGAGCGGGCGGACGCGATGCAGTGGCTCGATCGCTTCGGGGACCCCTACCGCCGGAGCGGCCACGACCTGGACGGCAAGGTCGGCCTGGATCTCGGCGTGTACGGCGTGCCGGAGACCTTCGTCATCGACCGCGAAGGGCGGATCGCCCACAAGCACATCGGACCGATCACGGAGGAGGACTGGGAGGAGACGATCCGCCCCCTCCTCCTCCGGCTTCGGGCGGACTCGGGTTCCTGATTGCGTACCAGGCTCGGCCCGGGCCGGTGGGACTACCAGGTTCGCCGGCATCCCTGCCCCCGGACGGTGCTCGCTGCGACGCTATCGTGAGCTTGACGCGAGCTGGAAGCCCCCGCTCCCGGGATATCTGCCGCCGGTCAGAGCCGAGGCCGGGACTCGAGCGGGACGGCCCGGAGCCGGAGCGCGTTCCCGATCACGGACACCGACGAGAGGCTCATCGCAGCCGCCGCGACGACCGGCGAGAGAAGCACCCCGAACATCGGATACAGCACGCCGGCCGCAACCGCGATCCCGGCCACGTTGTAGACGAAGGCGAAGAACAGGTTCTGGCGGATGTTGCGCAGGGTCTCGCCGGCGAGTCGGCGGGCGCGGACGATTCCGAGGAGGTCGCCTCCGACGAGGGCGACCCCGGCACTCCGGACCGCCACGTCGGCGCCGTCTCCCATCGCGATGCCGGTGTCCGCCGCGGCGAGCGCCGGGGCGTCGTTGATCCCGTCGCCCGCCATCACGACCCGGTGGCCGCGCGACTGGAGCTCGGCGACGAGGTTTCGCTTGTCCTCCGGGGCCGCCTCCGCCCGCCAGTCGTCGATGTCGAGCTCGCGGGCGATGGTCCGGGCCGCGCGCGGGCTGTCCCCGGTGGCCATCACGATCCGAAGTCCCGCACGCCGGAGCTTCCCAAGCGCGGCACGGGCGGAGGGCCGGATCGGGTCGGAGGCCGCGACGAGACCCTGGAGCTCGCCCTCGACGGCAAGCAGCATCACTGTCCGGCCTGTCTCCTGAAGCCGCTCGCGGTCCACGTCGAGGCCCCCCGGTTCGATCCCGAGCTCGCGCATCAGGGCCGCGTTGCCGAGGGCGGCGGCGCGTCCGGCCACCCGCCCGCGGATGCCCCGGCCGGGGATCGCCTCGAAGTCCTCCACCTCCCCGAGGGTCGCTCCGCGGGCCGCGGCGCCGCTCACGATCGCCGATGCGAGCGGGTGCTCCGATCCGCGTTCGAGCGAGGCCGAGAGCGAGAGGACCTCGTTCTCGGCCGGGCCGCCCGGCGCCGCGATCACGTCGGTGAGCTCGGGTGCTCCCGCGGTCAGGGTGCCGGTCTTGTCGACGAGCAGCACGTCGGACTTCGCGAGGCTCTCGAGCGCCGCCGCGTCGCGTATGAGCACCCCGGCCCGGGCGCCGCGCCCCACCGCGACCATGATCGACATCGGGGTGGCGAGCCCGAGGGCGCAGGGGCAAGCGATGACGAGGACACTGACCGCGGCCATCACCGCGTAGGGGAGCGCGGGCTCGGGGCCGGCGAGCGACCACGCGACGAACGCGGCTGCGGCGACCGCGACGACCGCGGGAACGAACCGGCTCGCCACCCGATCGACGAGCCCCTGGACCGGGGCGCGGCTTCGCTGCGCGGCGGCGACGAGATCGACGATCCGGGCGAGGACGGTGTCCGCCCCGACCCCTTCGGCACGCAACGTGAACGTGCCCGAGCGGTTGAGCGTCCCGCCCGTCACCGGGTCGCCCGGCCCCTTCTCCACCGGCATCGACTCGCCGGTCAGCATGCTCTCGTCCACCGCGGAGCGCCCGTCGAGCACCACCCCATCCACCGGAACGCTCTCGCCGGGCCGGACCCGCAGGCGGTCGCCGACACGGACCGCTTCGAGCGGCACGTCCTCGTCGCCCTCGCCGGCCCCCTCGCCCTCCTCGCGCACCCGCCGGGCGGACTTCGGCGCGAGGTCGAGCAGGGCCCGGATCGCATCTCCGGTCCGCTCTCGGGCGGAGAGCTCGAGCACCTGCCCGGCGAGGACGAGAACGAGGATCACCGCGGCGGCCTCGAAGTAGACCGGGGGCAGCCCGTCGGGACCGAAGACCGACGCGGGAAAGAGCCCGGGAGCGAGGACCGCGGCCAGGCTGAAGGCGTAGGACGCGCCCGCCCCGAGCGCGATCAGAGTCCACATGTTGGGGCTGCGGTTGACGAGCGATGCCCATCCGCGCCGGAAGAACGGACCCGCGATCCAGATCACGACGGGGGTCGCGAGCACGAGCTGGAGCCAGACGTGAACGTGCGCCCCGAGCCATGCCCGGAAGGGCAGCCCGAGATGGCTTCCCATCTCGAGGACAAGGAGGGCGAGTCCGAGCGGAGCGCCGAACCGGAGGCGCCGCCGGAAGTCGACGAGCTCCGGGCCGGGTCCGGCCGCCGGGGCGGGCAGCATGGGCTCGAGCGCCATCCCGCAGACGGGACAGTCCCCCGGGGCGTCGCGGACGACCTCCGGGCACATCGGGCACGTGTACTGCGTGCCCTCCGGGGCCATCGCGGGACCGGGTTCGGGAGACGGATCGAGATACGCGCCCGGGTCGGCCTCGAAGCGCGTCCGGCACCGCTCGCAGCAGAAGAAGAACGGCTGCCCGGCGTGCGTGGCGACGTGTCGGGCCGACGCGCGATCGACGCTCATCCCGCAGACGGGATCGCGCGCGGTCGGGCTCTCGGACTGGTTGCAGGAAAGGTGCATCGTGCAGTTGAAATCCACCGGCAATGGTGCAACATAGAGCTTCCCGTGACTGGAGGGTCAAGGCGCCCCACATTCGCGGGCCCGGAACCGGGAGCTCTCTGCCATGAACATCGGAAATGCGGCCGAGCGGAGCGGACTCCCGCCGAAGACGATCCGCTACTACGAAGACATCGGGCTGGTGCGGCCACATCGGAGCGCGAACGGATATCGCGACTTCGGGGACGCGGACCTTCACAAGCTCGTGTTCCTCGCCCGGGCGCGCTCGCTCGGGTTCTCCATCGAGGACTGCCGCGCCCTCCTCGCCCTCTACGAGGACCGGCGGCGGACGAGCGCGGACGTGAAGCGCGTCGCCGAGGAGCACCTCGCGCGGATCGATCGCAAGCTCGCCGAGCTCGAGAGCATGCGGCTAGTGCTGGGGCAGCTCGTGGAGCGTTGCCACGGGGACGATCGCCCGGAATGTCCCATCATCGACGATCTCGCGGGCGGCGGGCCGGGCGCGAAGAAGGCAGTCGCCTGACGCGCGGCTCGCGATCCCTTCTCTTGCCAGGCGGAATGGGGGAGGTTTCCACCCCGATGGGAACGAAACGAAGCCGGTGGCGGCTCGCGGCCGCGGTGCTCCTCGCGGCCGGCTGGCTGGCGACCGCCCTCCCCCCGGCGCTCGCCATCGAGCCCCGCTCCTTTCCCACGTCCGAGCTCGCGGAGCGGTACCGGGGGCTCGTCGGGGAGATCCGCTGTCTCGTCTGCCAGAACCAGAGCATCGCGGACTCGAACGCGGAGCTCGCCCGAGACCTGCGGGAACGGGTCGACGAGATGCTCCGGGCGGGGCGCTCGGACGAGGAGATCCTGGCGTACATGGTGGACCGCTACGGTAACTTCGTGCGCTACCGGCCGCCCTTCGACGCAGCGACGGCGCTCCT
>JAJECB010000150.1 GCA_022822245.1 Gammaproteobacteria bacterium | reverse complement strand
GGACCACCCGCGTGCCCTGCTTGGTGAAGGTCGCGAGCTCGTTGTCCTCGATCCCCTGGTACTGGACCATCAGCACCCGGGTCTTCGCCCACTCGCCGTTCGGGGCGAACTTGACCTTGCCGACGACGGTGTCGAACTCCGCGTCGCGCATGTACGCGCCGATCTCGGCATGGTCCATGCTGCCGGCCGCGGTGATCGCCTGGTCGAGGACCTGGAGGTAGGCGTAGGCGTAGGGCTGGAGGTAGTAGCCGATCGGGTCGACCCCCTTGCCCTCGGCGGCCGCCTGGTACTTCGCGAGGAACTCTTCCACGCCCTCGAACTTGAGGGTCGGCTCCGGCACCCAGAAGTCGTAGTTGACGATGCCGTTCAGCTTCGGCCCGAGCGCGGTCATGATGGAGGCGAACTGGAGCCCCACCATGCCGCCGAAGAGCTTCGTCTTGAGCCCGACCTCGGTCGCCGCCTTCACCATCCCGACCGAATCGGGCGGGTAGGAGGCGACGAAGACGATGTCCGGGTTGCGGGCCTGGATGGCGTTGACGATGGGGGAGTAGTCCGCCGTCTTGGGATGGTAGGACTCGTCGTAGACGATCTCCAGGCCGCGCTCGTTGGCGGTCTGCCGCGCTCCCGTCGCCGCATTGCGCGCGAACTCCGCGTCCGCCGAGACGATCGCGATGGATTTCGGGGCCGGGTCCTGCGCCATGGCGATGTCGAAGAAGCCCCGCGACCAGTCGGTCATCGGTTCGGGGCCGGCCGGCATGATCTGGAAGTAGTTCTCGTAGTTGAACTTCTCGTTGACCGCGAGGCCGAACAGGGCCGGGAACACGAGCCCCCGCTGCATCACGATGGGCATGGCCGGCGCGATGAGGTTGGTCCCGTAGCCGGAGACCACGAAGTCGACCTCGTCGATGTCGAGGAGCTTGGTGTAGATGCCGGGCACGGTCGCCGGGTTGGTCTGGTCGTCGTAGTAGACGAGCTCGACCTGCTTGCCGAGGATCCCGCCCCGCGCGTTCACGTCCTCGGCCCACACCTGCATCGCGATGAGCGCGCCCTTGCCGGCGCCGGCAAGGCCGCCGGTGAGCGCCATGCCGAAGCCGATCTTGATCGTGTCGGCGGCCTGGGCGGGCGCGGCAAGCGCCATTCCGGCCGCCGCGACGACCGCCGCGAGCGACTTCGCCAACGAGCCCAAGGGTCTCTTTTTCCCGAATGATTTCATGTAGATGTCCTCCACTTCGCAGAGCCTTCAAGCGTATGATCGGCCGGAGTGTACCATGCCCACCGGCCGATTCCGGGGCGGCGCCGGACGGTGCGGGAAGGTGCCCGCGAGCGCCCCGGCCGGCACGCCGGAACCGGCGATTCCTCCGTGCCGTCCGGCCGGGTCCGGCAGGGGCCGCAGGGCGGGGCGGACGCGGCGGCGAAGCCCGCCGGGAGCGATGAGGACGCGCGGTACAGCCGCCTGGAGGTTCCATGAAGCTCGGTTTCTTCACCATGCCGGTGCACCGGCTGGACCGCGACTACACGGAGACGCTTGAAGAGGACCGCGAGGCGGTCATCCTCGCCGACCGGCTGGGCTACTCGGAGGCGTACGTCGGCGAGCACCTGACCGACGCGGCCGAGAGCATCACCAGCTCGATGCTCTTCCAGGCGAGCCTCATCTCCGAGACCCGGAACATCAAGCTCGGCACCGGCACCACCAACCTGTCGCATGCCCACCCGGTGGTCATCGCGGCGCAGGCCGCGATGCTCGACCACCTCCTCAAGGGGCGGTTCCTGTTCGGAATCAGCCCCGGGGCGCTCGAGTCGGACGCGGAGGCGCTCGGCATCCGCGGCCTCGATCGACGCGAGATGTTCTCCGAGTCCATCGGCCACATCGTGGCCATCTGGCAGGGCGAGGCGCCCTATGACCTCGAGGGCAGGCACTGGAAGATCACGACCAGGGAGACCCTCTTCCCGGAGGTCGGGCTCGGCCCGATCGTCAAGCCCTACCAGAAGCCCCACCCACCCATCCTCGGCACGGTGGTCGCCCCGCACTCCTCGACCGCGACCGAGATGGGGCGGCGCGGCTTCCTCCCCATCTCCGCGAACTTCCTCATGGAGGAATGGGTCCCGACCCACTGGGCGAACTACACCAAGGGGTGCGAGGAGGTCGGGCGGACCCCGGACCGGGCCGATTGGCGGGTCGCCCGTTCGATCTTCGTCCACGACGACCACCGGACCGCCCTCGACTATGGCCGGGCGAACGAGCGGAGCCCCTACCGCTTCTACTACCGGCAGCTCTTCACGAAGCTCAGGAAGCTCGGCCGGCACGCCGCGTTCAAGCCGACGGCCGACTTCCCCGACGAGGAGCTGACCCTCGACTTCATCGTGGACCGCCTCGTCCTTGCGGGGGACCCGGAGAGCGTGACCGACCAGCTCCTCGCCTTCCGCGAGGTGACGGGGGATTTCGGAACCCTCCTCTACGCCGGCAAGGACTGGGAGAACAAGGCGCTCGCACGCCGGTCGATGGAGCTCATGGCGGAGAAGGTGATGCCCGCGGTCAACGCCGCCATCGGCCAACCTGGCTGAACCGGCAGGTTCGTTGACAGGTCCGCCGGCCCCGCCTATGTTCGGTTGCGGTGCCGTTCGTCCGGCCGTCCCGGCGCGGGCGAGCGGCACGGATTGGGAGGGAGAAACGCCTCGATGGTGATGAAGCCACGCGACCGCATCGACTACACGGCGATGGCCGACCGTGCGCCCCTCGCGCTCCCCGACGGCAAGCGGGTGGCGGTCTGGGTCATCGTCAACATCGAGAACTGGGACATCGAGCGGCCGATGCCCCGCACGGTGCTTCCGCCTCCCGGGCACCAGGTCCACATTCCCGACATCCCCAACTGGTCGTGGCAGGAGTACGGCATGCGAGTCGGTTTCTGGCGCTTCCACGAGGCCCTCGTCTCGCGCAGGATCCCGGTGACGATGTCCGTGAACGGCTCGGTCTGCGTCCAGTACCCGCGCATCGCGGGGGCGGCGCGGGACGCGGGCTGGGAGTTCCTCGGCCACGCCTACCACCAGCTTCCGACGCACCTCATCGAGGACCAGCGCGAGGACATCCGCCGCACCATCGACACCATCCGCGACTTCACCGGACGCGCGCCCCGGGGCTGGATGGGGCCGGGGCTCACCGAGACCTTCGAGACCCCGGACCACCTCGCGGAGGCCGGGATCGAGTACGTTGCGGACTTCCCGATGGACGACCAGCCCTTCGATATCCGCACCGAGCACGGCACCCTCACGTCGATCCCCTACACGGTGGAGCTCAACGACATCCCGATGATGCTCATCCAGCACCACAAGGCGCCGGAGTTCTACGACCGGTGCATGGACAGCCTCGAGCGCCTCGATCGGGAGGGGGAGGGTAGCGCCCGCGTGATGGCCATCGCGGTGCATCCCTACATCTCCGGAACTCCTTTCCGGATCAAATATTTCGAGCGGGTTCTGGACGAGGTATCGAGTGCGGACGGCACCGTGCTCTGGACCGGAAGCCAGATCGTGGACTGGTATCGGGCGGCCACCGGGAAGTAGTCGGGACAGGCCGGGAAGGCGGCGGCGGGCAACCGGGCACCGGAGGAGGGAGCAGCACATGAAGCCGGCACCATTCGCCTACGTCCGGGCCGGGACCCTGGACGATGCCATTCGCGTGCTCGACGAGCGCGGAGACGGCGCGCGCATCCTCGCCGGGGGCCAGAGCCTGATGGCGACCCTCAACATGCGCCTCTCCGCCCCCGAGGTACTCGTCGACATCGGCCGGGTGGACGATCTTGCGGGCATCGAGGACGCCGGCGACCATCTTCGGATCGGGGCGATGACCCGGCACGTCGAGGTGGAGACCTCCGACCTCGTCGCGGAACACGCGCCGCTCCTCGCGACCGCGATGCCGCATATCGCCCACCCCGCGATCCGCAATCGCGGCACCTTCGGCGGCTCGATCGCGTTCGCGGACCCCGCCGCCGAGCTTCCCGCGTGCGCCGTTGCCCTCGAAGCGCGAATGACGATCGCGGGGAAGGGCGGCCGCCGCACGGTGGGCGCGGATTCGTTCTTCCGGGGCCTCTACGAGACGGCGGTGGGTCCGGGCGAAATCCTCACCGCGGTCGAGGTTCCGAAGATCGCGCCCGGGTGGAGGTCCGGCTTCATGGAGCTCGCGCGCCGCCACGGCGACTACGCGATCATCGGGCTCGCGGCCCACGTCGCGGTCGAGGGCGGCCGCTTCGGCGGGGGCGGGCGGCTCGTCTTCTTCGCCGCGGGCGACCGCCCCGTCTCCGCC
The DNA here is from genome assembly GCA_022822245.1 of Gammaproteobacteria bacterium. Next base: position 3,801 of record JAJECB010000150.1, on the reverse strand, counting down.
GTCCGGACGGCGGCGCTGCTCGAAGGCGCGGAGTGGTCGGATGCGCTCGCCGCCCGGCTCGCCGACTCGCTCACCGAGGAGCTCGATCCCTTCGAGGACCTCAACGCCGACGCCGCGATGCGGCGGCACCTCGCCGGGGTGCTTGCCAGGCGGACGCTCGCGCCGCTCGTCTCGGGCTGAGGGGAACACCGATGGAAAATCACGTCGATGTCAGCATGCGGGTCAACGGCAGCGCGGTGACCCGCCGGATCGAGGCGCGCATGAACCTCGTCGACTTCCTGCGCGAGGAGCTCGGCCTCACCGGCAGCCACGTCGGCTGCGAGCACGGGGTATGCGGGGCATGCACGGTCCGGGTGGACGGGCGCATCGTGCGCGGCTGCCTGACGGTCGCCGCCCAGGCGGACGGTTCGGACGTCTGGACCATCGAGGGCCTGAGCGACACCGGGGAGATCCGCGCCCTCCAGGACGCCTTCGTCGAGCGCAACGCGCTCCAGTGCGGCTACTGCACGCCCGGAATGCTGCTCACCGCGGCGGAGCTCCTCGAGCGCTCTCCCGATGCGAGCCGGGCCGAGATCCGCCGGTTCATCTCCGGCAACTACTGCCGTTGCACGGGCTACGAGGCCATCGTGGACGCGATCGAAATGGCCCGCGGCAGGGGAGACCCGTCATGACCGACCTCATTGCGGATCGCTGGATCCTGGACCGCCCGAACTCCTACATCGGCCGTTCCGTTCCGCGGCCCAATGCGCCGCGCCTCGCGGAGGGCCGTGGCACCTTCGTGGACGACATCGAACTCGGAAAGCGGGCCGGTCATGCGGCGTTCGTCCGGTCTCCGCACGCCCACGCCCACATGCGCTCGATCGACATCGAGGCCGCGAAGGCGGCGCCCGGGGTGATCGCGGTCGTGACCGGCCGCGAGCTCGCCGAGATCCACGACCCCTGGGTCGGGGTGCTCACCCACCTCGAGGGCCTGACGTCCGCGCCGCAGCACGCGCTTCCCCTCGACACCGCGACCTGGCAGGGGGAGGCGGTGGTCGCGGTCGTCGCCGAGAGCCGCGCGAAGGCGGAGGACGCGGCCGAGCTCGTTGCGATCGACTGGGAGGTGCTCCCCGCCGTCACCGACGCGGCGACCGCCCTCGACGCTGACACCCCCGTCATCCACGAGAGCCTCGGCGACAACCTCGCGTGGCGCCGCAACGCGAACTTCGGCGACGTCGACGCGGCGTACGCCGAGGCCGATCACGTCGTCGAGGAGACCTTCGTCTTCGCGCGGCACACCGGGGTGTGCGTCGAGCCCCGCGCCATCCTCGCGGACTGGAACCCGGCCGAGGAGCAGCTCACCGTGTGGCACAACACCCAGTGCCCGCACATGATCCAGAACATCCTCGCCACCCACTACCGCCTGGATGAGCATCGGGTGCGGGTCGTCGCCCGCGACGTCGGGGGCTCGTTCGGCATCAAGGTGCACACCTACGCCGACGAGATCGCGACCGCCGGGCTCTCCATTCTGCTCAAGCGCCCGGTCAAGTTCGTGGCCGATCGCATGGAGAGCTTCGTCTCCGACATCCACGCCCGCGACCACTCCGTGAAGGGGAAGATCGCGGTCCGGAGCGACGGCACCATCCTCGCCTTCGAGATCGACGCCCTGACCGGCATCGGCCCCTACTCGATGTATCCGCGCACGAGCGGCATCGAAGCGAACCAGATCGTGAACCTGATGGGCGGGCCCTACGCCTTCGACCACTACCGGGCGCAGGCGACGGTCGTCTTCCAGAACAAGAACATGATGTGCCAGTACCGCGCGGTCGGACACCCCATCAAGTGCGCGGTCACCGAGGGGCTGGTCGACGCCGCCGCCCGCGCGACCGGCCTCGATCCGGCCGAGTTCCGCCGCCGGAACCTGCGCGCGGACGACTCCTATCCGTGCCGGTCCGCGCAGGGGCTGCCCTTCGAGAACCTCTCCCATCAGGAAAGCCTCGCGAAGCTCCTTGAGGCGATGGACTACGAGGGGCGCAAGGCGGAGCGCGACGCCCTCCGGGAGCAGGGGGTGTACCGCGGAATCGGGCTCGCGAGCTTCATCGAGGTGACCAACCCCTCCGCGATGTTCTACGGGGTCGGAGGCGCCCGCATCTCCGCCCAGGACGGCGCCACCATGCGGCTCGACGCCAAGGGGAACGTGTTCGTCGCAATCGGCGCGACCGAGCAGGGGCAGGGGATGGAGGCGGTCATCTCGCAGGTCGCGGCGACCGCCGTCGGGGTCCCCCCCGATCGGCTGAAGATCGTCACCGGCGACACCGACCACACCCCCTACGGGGGCGGCACGTGGGCATCGCGAGCGGCCGGAATCGGGGGGGAGGCGGTGGCCCAGGCGGGGCGCGCCCTGCGGGAGCAGATCCTCCGCGCGGCGGCGACCATGCTCCAGGAAGACGCGGCGAACCTCGACGTTCGGGACGGGGTGGTCGTGGACGCGGCGACCGGCACGGAGCGTATCGGTCTCGACGAGATCGGGCGCATCTGCTACTACCGCCCGGACACCCTGCCGGACGGCTTTCAGTCCGAGCTGGTCGCGACCCGGCACTACGTCCCCCGCAAGTACCCCTTCGCCTTCACCAACGGGGTGCAAGCTTCGTACCTCGAGGTCGACGTCGATACCGGCTTCATCACCCTCCTCGACCACTGGTGCATCGAGGACTGCGGGACGGTGATCAACCCCCTCCTCGTGGACGAGCAGATCCGGGGCGGCGTCGTGCAGGGCCTTGGCGGCGCCCTCTGGGAGGAGTGCGTCTACGACCCCGACGGGCAGATGCTGAACGCGAACATGGCCGACTACCTCGTGCCGATGGCGGCGGAGCTCCCGGACATGAAGTGCGGCCACGTGGAGTCCCCGACCGCCGAGTCCGACCTCGGGGCCAAGGGGGCGGGCGAGGCCGGCACCTGCGGCGCGCCGGCCGCAGTCATGAACGCGCTCAACGACGCGCTCGCCCCGCTCGGCGCGCGGCCGCTCACGGACATGCCGTTCACCCCGCGGAAGGTGCTGCGCGCCCTCGGCCGGATTTAGGCCGTGTTCACGCCGACGCACCGCATCGACGATGAGCGCGGATATCTGTAGCTCGGATGGGCGAAGCGTAATCCGACGCTTGTAGCCCACAAGAGCTGCGCGTTGCAGGTGATGTCGGACTACGTTTCGCCAATCCGAGCTACCTGCTGACGGAAGTGGCGCGGTAGTCGCCCGCGCCCCCGGCCCCGATTGCGGCGGGTCAGTCCGCCGCTTCGACCACGTTGCCCTTCTCGTCGAGGGCGAGCCCGGTCTCTGCCGCTCGCTCGAGGACCGACTTCGCCCACCCGACGCGGCCCGCGTCGGTGCCGCCGAGGATCGCCATCAGGTAGGCGTGCCCCTCTCCGACGTTGCGGAAGCCCCGCATCACCCCGACCGGGACCGAGACGCAGTCAAAGGTGTCGAGGATCACTTCGTTCTCCCCCTCGTCGCCCCAGAAGACCGACCATTGTCCGCTCAGGGCGATGAACACCTCGACGGTGGAGTGCGAGTGGAGCGCCGCGCCCTTGCCGGACTCGGCGCCGACGTAGGTGACGTTGAAGCCCTCTACCGCAGTGATCGCGGGCTTCAGGTCCGCGTCCTCGGTCACCCCCTGCCCGATGACGTTGTAGATGTCGCGGATGTGCTCGGGGATGCGGGTGTCGACGAACGCCTGCTTCGAGGGGCGAAGCTCCTTGAACCGCGCGGTCCGCGCCAGCATCTCGTCCATGCTGACCTGTACGTCTGCCATGCTCTCGCCTCCATTT
>JAJECB010000399.1 GCA_022822245.1 Gammaproteobacteria bacterium | reverse complement strand
CGGTGGCGGCGGCCGCCGCCGCCCGCGCGCCGGCGTCGCCGGCCGCCGGCGGCCGGCCGGCCGGCTCAGAATGCCATGTCGTTGACACTGGTGATCGCCAGGATGATGCCGATCATGATGACGCCGAGGAAACCGCCGATCAACAGCACCGCGACCGGCTCGATCAGGGTGAGGACGCGCTTCATGCGGCGCTTGCTGTTCTCCTCGTAGAGGGTGGCGAGGGCCCGCAGCATCTCGGCGAGCTGGCCGGACTGCTCGCCGACCCGGAGCAGGTTGTAGCCGGTGGGGGTGAGGGCGCTCCGCTTCTCGAGCGCCTCGGAGAGGGGCGCGCCGCCGCGCACGTCGCCGGTCGCCTGCTCCAGGGCGGCCCGGCGCCGCGAGACCCCGACCCCGCGCGAGGCGAGGGCGAGGGCTTCCATGAGCCCCACCCGGCTCGCGAGGAGGGCGCTCATGACGGACGCCCAGCGGGCGGTGTCCGACTCGGAGAACCAGCTCCCGAGGACCGGCAGGGCGGCGAGGACGTCCCGGGCGCGCTGCCGGGCGCCCGCCTGGCGCGCGAGCGCCACCGCCACGAGGACGGCGGCGGCGAGCGCGGGGGCGAGCAGCCAGCCGCTCTCGTTGAACCAGACCCCGGTGCGAAGGACCGCCTCGGCGAGAAGGGGCAGCTCGGCGGCGTCCTCGAGGAGGTTCGAGAACTGCGGGATGACGAAGACGAAGACGAGGAGGACGGCGGCGAAGCCGGAGGCGATGAGGATCGCGGGATAGGTGAGGGCGCTTCGGACCTCGGCGGCGGTGCGCTGGTCGTACTGCATCTGCACGACGGCCTGGCGGAGGGCCTCGGCGAGGTGGCCGCTCAGCTCGCCCGCCTCGACGAGATAGTAGACGTAGTTGGGGAGCGAGAGGCCGCCCGCGCGGAGGGACTCGCGGAAGCTCTGCCCCCGGAGGAGCGCGCGGGCGATCGCGTCGAAGGCGCTCGCGAGCTCGGGGTGGCTGCTGCCGCGGGCCTGGGCAAGCACCGCGTCGGCGAGCGACACCCCGGACTCGAGAAGGGTCGCGAGCTCGTGGAACGCCACCACGTGGTCCTGGAGGCGGGAGCGGCGGCGAAAGATCGGGGCGCGGCTGCCGGCGCGGCGCTCGTTGACCTCGACGACGGTGTGGCCCTCGGAGCTCAGGCCCCGGACGAGGTCCGTCACGGACACCGCTTCGGCCTGCCCCTTCACGACCTGGCCGTTGCGATCGATGACCTCGTACTCGTACTCCGGCACCGGCGATCAATCCTCGAGGGCGAGCCGCGTGATCTCCTCCCCGGTGGTGTGCCCGTGCGACGCCTTGATGAGGCCGTCCTGCAGCAGGGTGCGGTGGCCCTGCCGGCGGGCCAGGGCCCTGAGGTCGTTCAGCTTGGCGCCGTTGACGATGAGCTCCTGGAGCTCGGCCGACACCGGCACCAGCTCGTAGATCCCGGTCCGGCCGCTGTAGCCGGTGTGGCGGCAGGCTTCGCAACCCTCGGCCCGCACCCACCGATCCCCGAGGAGGCGGGGGGGGATGCCTTCGAGCCGGGCGCCGAAGAGGGGGGGCGGGTCGGCGGGCCGGGCGCAGCGCGGGCACGCCCGGCGCACGAGGCGCTGCGCCTGCACCCCGCGCACGGGGGCGACGACGAGGAACGGCTCCACCCCCATGTCGATGAGCCGGGTGAAGCTGGAGAGCGCGTCGTTGGTGTGCACGGTGGAGAGCACGAGGTGGCCGGTGAGGGCGGAGCGGATCGCGATCTCGGCCGTCTCGAGATCGCGGATCTCGCCGATCATGATGACGTCCGGATCCTGGCGGAGGATGGCGCGCAGGGCCCGGGCGAAGGTGTAGCCGATCTCGGCGTGGGTCTGGATCTGGGTGATGTTCGGCATCTGGTGCTCGACCGGGTCCTCCACGGTGATGATCTTCTTGATGCCGTCGTCGATCTCCTGGAGGCCCGCGGCGAGGGTCGTGGACTTGCCCGAGCCGGTGGGCCCGGTGACGAGCACGATGCCGTTGTTGGTGTGGAGCCAGCTCCCGAAGAGGCCGAGGTGGTCCCCCTCCATGCCGAGGTTGCCGAAGGTGAGGTCGTCGCGCTCCTTGGCGAGCAGCCGCAGCACGAGGGACTCGCCGAACGCGCAGGGCACCGTCGAGACCCGGATGTCCATCTCGCGGCCCGCGATGCGGGTGGAGATCCGGCCGTCCTGGGGGAGGCGACGCTCCGCGATGTCGATGCCGGAGACAAGCTTGATGCGCGAGGCGACGGCGGGGAAGCGCTCGACGGGCTGGGTGAGCCGTGTGTGGAGGACCCCGTCCACCCGCATCCGGACCGCGAACTGCTCTTCGGCGGGCTCGACGTGGATGTCGGAGGCGCCCGCGTCGACGGCCTGGGAGAGGAGGTTGTTCACGAGCTCGATGATGGGCGCCTCCTCCGCCATCTCCCGGAGCTGGCGGGCGCTGTCGCCCGAGTAGAGGTCCTCGATCGCCCGCTCCTTGCGGACGAAGTCGAGGAGGCGGTCGATCTGGTGGTTGGCGGCGAGGCAGAACGTCACCCGCTCGCGGGGGTAGAAGTAGGTGAGGGTCGCGCGCAGGGAATGGTCGAGGATGTCGCGGGCGATGCAGCACAGCGCCTCGTCCTGCTTCCACATCAGGACCGCGTGGTCGAGGAACCAGTCGAGCTTGATCGGCGACTCGGCCATGAACTGGTAGACGTCCAGGCTGTCCGGCAGCTCGTCGGCGCTTCGAAGGTAGCGGGCGCCCTGCTGCTCGGCGAGGCGGCGGAGGAGGAGGTCCTCGGAGATCGCCCCGGTCCGGACGAGGAGCGGGCCGAGCCGGCCGCCGACCGTGCGCTGGATCTGGAGGGCCTTGTCGATGTCGGCCTGCTGGACGTCGTTGTGCTCGACGAGGAGCTCGTCGAGTCGCTTCGCGAGGGCCGCGCCCCCGTTCCAGGCGCCGCCGCCGCCCGACACCGGTTCCGCTCCCTTCTGCATCTTCCCGCCGCGGCTCGCCCGCCATCCAACCGGACCGAGTACCGTACCAGAATCCGGGCCGCGGAGATGGGGTGGCGACCGCCGCGGCCGCGCGGGCTTGGCTCGGCTTGAGCCAGTGTTTAGGCTGTGCAAGAAAATTCCAGTACATGAGCATCATCCAGTACATGAGCATCATGATGAAGGACCGTAGCGTGACCTTCGCGGCGATGGCCATGCTCGTTGGGGCCGTGGCCGCGACCGGTCCGTCGCAGGCGCATGAAGCGCCACAACTCGTCGAATACCTGCCCGGTCTTGCGTCTGTCCCGGGTGGAGCCAAAGGAGCGAGGGCCGAATTCTCCTCGCTTCCGTCGGAGACCCTCGACCTGTTGCGCGACGACCCCTCGGTGGCCGGACTCCAGGTCGGGATGGCCAACCCGGACGCGGTGCGGAACGCTCGGGCGCTGTCGCTGGCTCTGCCGGGATTGGCGAGTGCCGGGCCGGCGCAGGTCGTATCGTTCGGAACCCTGGAAATTTCGGAGCGTTCGGAGCACGACTACAGCGTGTACGGCCGGGACGCGGCAACGCAATCGGAAGTCTCGCTGGTGGTCATGGGTGAGGACGTGGTCGGCACGGTCACCCACGACGGCGACACCTACGACCTGCGTCCGCTCGGAGGCGGGCTCACCGCGGTGTATCGCCGCGACCACAGCCGGTTCCCGCCGGGTACGGAGTGCGGAGTGTCGAGCGGGCCTCTCGCCCCCGCGCCGCGCGAGCCGGGCAACGCGCCGAAGCGCGATGCCGGAACCGCAGACGACGACGAGCCGTTCCCGCCGGGTGCCGGCGCGTCGGCCGCACCCGCGGACAGTGGCGACGTGATTGACGTGCTGGTCGCCTACACCCCGACCGCGCGCACCCGGGCGGGGAACATCGACGCGCTCATTCGCCTGTTCTTCGACGACACCAACCGCTATTACGCCAACAGCCTGATTCAGCCGCGCGTGCGGCTGGTCCACAGCTACGAGGTCGACTACCGGCAGGCGGACGGCGGCCTTCGTGCCGATCTCGATCGTCTGCGGGCGCACGATGACGGATACCTGGACGGGATTCACGCGAAGCGCAACCAGCACGGGGCAGACCTGGTCGCCCTGCTGGTCGGCCGGCGGACCATGTACTGCGGCATCGCGAACATCTACTACGGGAGAGAAGATGGAGGCTTCAGCGTCACGGTGCAGGAGTGCGGCTCCTACACCTTCGCGCACGAGCTGGGGCACAACCAGGGCGCGCATCACGATCCCGGCACCAACATGGAGCGGTCTGTCGTACTCGGGTTTCCGTACGGCCAGGGGTTCTGCAACCGCCGCGGCGCGTGGCGAACCGTGATGTCGTACAACTTCCAGCAGAGCTGCCGGCCGCGTGTGCCGTACTTCTCGAACCCGAACATCTCGTACCGGGGAACTCCCACGGGGGACGAGCATGCACGCCACAACGTCCGGGTGATCAACGAGACCGCCTTCCACATCGCGAATTTCCGGACGAGGCTGCCGCCGCGCCACTCCATTCCGCTCGTCATGTCCGCCGACAACGCGGCCCGGCAGGGATTCGTGCGGATCATCAACCGCTCGCGTCGTTCCGGGACGGTGCGCATCGATGCGTACGACGACAACGGCCGTTCCTTCGGTCCCGCACACCTGTCGCTGGAGGCAGGGGAGACGAGACACTTCAACTCCATGGACCTCGAGCGCGGGAATTCATCGAAGGGCCTCTCCGGTGTCGGGAACGGCAGCGGCAACTGGCGGCTGGACCTGACCACGGACCTCGATATCCACACGCGCGCGTACGTTCGGACGTCCGATGGCTTTCTGACCAGCATTCACGAGGTTGCCGCCGAAGAGGACGAGGGTTCGATGCGCTACCGCGTCCCGACGTTCAACCCCGGGAAGAATGCGGATCAGGAGAGTCGGTTGCGCCTGGTCAACGTCGGCGACGGTCCCGCGCGCGCGACGATCTCGGGGCTGGACGATCGGGGTGAGCCGGCATCGGGCGGGAGGGTTCGCCTCACGCTGCCGCCAGGGGCGGCGAGCTTGCTGAGCGCAAGGGAGCTCGAGCAGGGCGCGCGGGGCATTTCCGGCCGGCTCGAAGCGGGAAGGGGAAAGTGGCAGCTCTCGGTATCCTCCGACCAGCCACTCCAGGTGATGAGTCTGCTGTTCAGCCGGAAGACGGGAAATCTCACGAATCTCTCGCGATAGACGGCCCTCCCTCCCGAAGGAACGGGGAGCGGAGAACCACCGAGCCGACGCGCTCGGTTCGGAGGTTGGGAGGTGCGCATGAAGACAACGAGCGCGGTCGTGCTCGCGGCGTTCGCGTCGATGACGGTGATCGTCCGCCCGGCAATCTCCCACGAACCACCGAGCGTCGTGGAGTACCTGTCGGACGCGGAGCTGGCTGCCGCCGCCCTCACGGCCGACCAGGCCGACCGCCTCGAGTCGATCGAAGGCGATCCGGCCGCGGTCGACATCCGCGTCGGGCAGGCATACCCCGGCGCCGTACGCAGCGCCCGCGCCCTCTCTCTCGTCCTGCCCGGGTCGAGCGATGACGGCGCAAGCGGCACCGTGTCGTTTCACGATCTGGCCGTCGAGCTGCGTTCCGACCGGGACTACAGCCTTCACGCCCGGAACGAGGCGTCGGGATCGGAGGTCTCTCTGGTCGTGCTCGTCCCCGACGTGCTCGGCACGGTCCGGAGCGACGCGGACCTGTACAAGGTGCATCCGCTCGGCGGCGGGCTCACCGCCGTCTACCGATACGATGCAAGTCTGTTGGAGGGATTCTCCGCGGGCGGCCAGATGGGCCTTGGGGTGCGGAGCCCGGCCGCCGCCCATTCGCTGATGGATTCCGAGCCACCGATCGCTTCCGATGACGCAGACGCGGTGATCGACGTCCTCGTCGCCTACACGCGGAGTGCGCGCGCCGAAACCGGCAACGTCGACGCGCTCATTCGTCTTGCGATCGACCAGATGAACCGGGTGTACGCCAACAGCCGCGTCGATGCGCGCGTCCGCCTGGTCCACCGCTATCAGACGGAGTACGTGCCACAGGAAAGCCTGCCTGAGGTCCGCAATCACCTCCAGACCATTGGCGATGGTTACCTGGACGAGGTCCATGCAGTGCGCGACCGGCATGGAGCGGATCTGGTCGTGCTGCTGACCGGCCGGGACAGCCAGGGTTATTGCTGGGCTACGTACACCAATCCACGCGAAGCATCGGGATTCGGTGCGGTCGCGCAGAACTGCATCGGCAACTACAGCTTCACCCAGGCGCTTGCATCGATTCAGGGGGCGTGGCGGAACCCGGAGTCCGGCCTGAACCGCGCCTTCCCCTATGGCCACGCGCTTTGCAACGACCTCGGCAACTGGCGGACGATCATGTCCCTGAACCCGGACCGCCGCTGCCCGGTCATCCAGCCGTACTTCTCCAATCCGGAGGTCTCCTTCATGGGGACGCCGACCGGTGACCGGGAAGTCCGAGACAATGCGCGGGTGCTCAGGCAGACGACGCATTTCGTGTCGAACTATCGTCAGGCGCCGGTGACACCGCACGCCATACCGCTCGTGACCTCCGCGGACAACACGAGCCAGCAGGGATTCGTGAGAATCATCAACCGCTCCCCTCGCGCCGGGACGGTGCGCATCCACGCCATCGACGACGAAGGCCGGCGCTTCGGCCCGGTGTCGCTCCCGCTCGATGCGAAGCAGACGAGGCACTTCAACTCCCGGGACCTCGAGGACGGGAACCCGGCCAAGGAGCTGTCCGCGGGCGTCGGGAACGGCACCGGCAACTGGCGGCTGGAGCTGGCGACGGACCTCGAGATCGAAGCGCTTGCGTACATCCGCACCCCGGACGGGTTTCTCACCAGCATCCACGCCGTGGCGGCGCGGGCGGACGACGGGTCGACGCGTTTCCAGGTGCCCATCTTCAACCCCGGCAAGAATCGCGATCAGCAGAGCCGGCTGCGCCTCGTCAACCTCGGCGACACCGCCGCGGCGCTCGAGATCTCGGGGCTCGACGACAAGGGGAATGCGCCGCCCGGAGGCTACGTGCGCCTCACCCTCCCCGCGCGCTCCGCGCGCCTGCTGACCGCCCGGGAGCTCGAAGCGGGTGCGGACGGCGTGACCGGCCAGTTCGGCGCCGGGTCGGGCAAGTGGCAGCTCTTCGTCACCTCCGACGAACCGATCCAGGTCATGAGCCTCCTGCTGAGTCCCACCGGGAACCTCACGAACCTCTCGCCCTGATCGTCCCGCTTCCCGCTCGAATGCGAACCCCGGGCTCCCTCCCCTTCGCGGACGCGGAGGAACCCTGACCACGGCCGAGGCCTTCGGAGCTTCTCGCCCGCCTGCATGCGCTGTCTCGGGCTCGGCCCGGGCAGGCCGGGGGCCGGGCAGGGCCAGGCCGGGGTTGACCGAGCCAATGACGATATTGAAGATATTGGATATCGGATCTGACAGCATGGATCACTTCGATGGCAAGGAGGCGCAAGATGCAGACCGACGAGTCCCCTTCCACGACGGCGCGGCACCGGGCGGCGCGACCTGCGCCGGAGTTCCCCGGCTGCCGCCCGATGTTTCTCGGAAGCGACGAGGTCGCCAACTACGACGGCCGGTTCGAGTTCTGGGACGCCGACACCGAGACCGCCTGGTTGGTCCGCGACCCGACCAGCGCCACCCACGAGTACCCCTCGCATCGCATCGCCGCCCTGAGCGAGCTCATCGCCTCGATGCGCGGCTCGGCCATCGCCTGCTTCGGTGCGATGGACCTCGAGCTTCGCGACGAGCGCGGTGAGCGGCGGCGGATCCTCCAGGCGGACCAGTCGGTCTACCTTCATCCCGGGCGCTCGCGGCTGCCGCGCGAGGCGGGCATGGTGATCGGCGAGCACGACTTTCCGGACGTGGTGTTGGAGGTGGACCATACGACGGACGTGCGGCGGGGAAAGCTCTGGCTCTACGAGGAGTGGGGCTTCCCCGAGGTGTGGGTGGAGGTTCCCAAACGGTATGCGCCGAGCCGGCCCGCCGGGCGGTTGCCGGGGCTCGTGATTCACCTCCTGGAGGGCAGGCGCTATCGCACCGCGCCGGAGAGTCTCGCGTTTCCGGGGTGGACGGCGGAGGAGATCCACACCGCTCTGAACGAGCCGGCCCTCTCGGCCGCGACCGGCGAGGTGCTCGCCCGGGTGGGACGGGCGCTCGGCGCGCGCGAGGGCACCGGCCCCGACGACATGCCGTGGCTTCGCGCGCAGCGCCGGGAGGCGCGGGCCGAGACCATGAACGCGGTCGTGGACAGGATCCTGGCTTCGCGAGGAATGCCGCAGTTCGAATCACCGCTCGGTGCAAGGGAACTCGGCAGGGTCTCCGACGACGAAATCGTCGACGCCCTGCTCCAGTGCGAGTCCGAGGCGGATTTCCGCGACCGGCTGCGAGCCCTCCGCCTCCGAGCCGCGTACCGCCCCACCTCCCGCACCTGACCGCCCCGAAGTGGTTCAGGTCACGAGCCGCTGGCGGAACCAGTCGGCGAGGTCGGTCTCGCTGACGAGACCGGCGGCCACTCCCTCCATGACTCGCACCGCGTCGATGGCATCGAACTCGAGGCGGCAGCCGTTGTCGGCCAGAAACAGGCGCGACGTGACCCATGCGGTCCGCTTGTTGCCGTCGATGAACCCGCGGTTCCTCGCAAGGTCGAATGCGTACGCGGCCGCGAGGGCCGCCGCATCCGGGGTGGCGTATGCCGCAAGGTTTCGCGGGCGGGGGAGCGCCGACTCGACGACGCCGGCATCTCGTACACCGCCCGGCCCGCCATGCTCGGCAAGCTGGCGTTCGTGGACCGCGAGAACGACGTCCCTTTCCACCCATCGCGAAGCGGCCGACTCGCCGGCCGTCACTTCGCGAGCGCCCGCAGCACCTCGCGATCGCGGTGCATGATGTCTTCGGCGAGGGCCATCTGCCGCGCGAACTCGGGATCATAGGGGGTGAGGCGAAAGCTTCCGTCGGCCGCCTCCGTCAGGTAGAGCGTGTCGCCCTTCTTGACCCGCAGCCGGGCCATTGCTTCCTTGGTCAGGATGATGCCGGCGGACGCTCCGACGGTGGTGATCTTGCATGCGATCATGCTGCGTCTCCCCTCGTCCATATAATGAATATTATATAGAAACCGGGATCCCCGATCACCGCGAACAGAAGCCGAGCCGTGCCAAGGCGCCCCACGACCCGGGAGGTGCGCAATTCCGGGTGTCGCCCTGGGCGCGCTCCAGCAGTCCCGAGGCGATTCGGGGCAGATAGTGTGAATCGACCATCAGGTGGGCGAATATCGCTCACTCCGTGGGCGATTCTTGATGTCTTGATTCACCGGCAGGGGTGAGCACTCGACGGGTGCGGGGGGCGGCGCTATGCTCGCCCCCCGCCGGGAGGGGCCTCGCGCCGAGCGTGAAGCGGGGCGGGAGGACGAGTCGCCGACCGGACGAAAGGGAAGAGGATCGGCGCCCGGTGGGCCGCACGGACTTCAAATCCGATGGGACGCGTGAGACGTGTCCGGTGGGTTCGACTCCCACCCTCTTCCGCCATTCCCGCCACGGCCCGAGCCGGTCCCGGGACGCCGGAGTTCCCTGATGCCGAGGAGCGCGAACATGAACTCCGGCGCGCCCGCGCCCGTCGCGACCGACATCGTGCTGGTCGGGGGCGGGCACAGCCACGTGGCGGTGCTCAAGCGCTTCGGAATGCGCCCGGTCCCCGGGGTGCGCCTCACCCTCGTCTCGCGCGACATGCTCACCCCCTACTCGGGGATGCTCCCCGGCCTTGTCGCCGGCCACTACTCGCCGGAGCAGGCGCACATCGACCTCCGGAAGCTCTCGCGGTTCGCGAACGCGCGGGTCCTGCACGCCCCGGCGACCGGGATCGATCTTGGCGCACGGCGGGTCTTCGCGGCCGGCCGCCCCCCCGTCGGCTTCGACCTCCTCTCCATCGACATCGGCTCGCAGCCGACCCTGCACCACATCGAGGGGGCGAAGGAGCACGCCCTCGGGATCAAGCCGATCGACGTCTTCCGGGAACGGTGGTCGGCGGTCGAGCGCGACTGCCTGCAGCGCGGCGGGCGCCTCCGGATCGCGGTGATTGGGGGCGGAGCCGGGGGGACGGAGCTGTCGCTCTCCCTCCGGCACCGCCTTCGCACCCTCCTCGAGCGGGCGGGGGTGGCGGACGGGGTCGAGATCACCCTCCTCGCGGAGACGCGCGAGGTCGTCGAGTCGCACGCCCCGGCCGTCCGGCGCCGGATGACCCGCCTCCTCGGCGAGCGCGGGGTGCGGCTCCTCGCCGGTCACCGGGTGATCGCGGTACGCGCGGGCCGGATCGAAGCGGTGACGGCGGGCGGAGAACCGGCCGCGGTCGACTGCGACCTCGCGATCGCGGTCACCCATGCCGGCGCCGCCGACTGGCTCGGCGAGAGCGGGCTCGACCTCGACGACGCGGGGTTCGTCCGGGTGCGGGAGACCTTGCAGTCGACGGGCGATCCCTCCGTGTTCGCGGCCGGGGACATCGCCTCGTTCGACTCCCGAGCGCTGCCGAAGTCCGGCGTCTACGCGGTCCGCCAGGGTCCGGTGCTCGCGGAGAACCTCCTGCGACTCGCGGCCGGGCGCCCCCTCCGCCCCTATCGGCCGCAGCCCCTCACCCTCGCCCTCATCTCGAGCGGCGACCGGAACGCGGTCGCGTCCTGGGGCCGTCTCGCCCTCGAAGGGCGCTGGGTGTGGAGCGTCAAGGACTGGATCGACCGGCGCTGGATGCGGAAGTACCAGGAGCTTCCGGCCATGGGGGACGAGGCTCCGCCGCGGCGGGCGGGAGCGGCGGCGGGGGACGAAGGCACCACCATCCGCTCCGGCCCGGTCGAGCGCGCCCGTGCGTGGGGGCGCGGCGGCGTTCGCGGCGCGGGCCGGGTCGACCCGGCGGCCGAGCTCGCCTCCGCCGCCGCCATGCGCTGCGGGGGCTGCGGCTCGAAGGTCGCGAGCGCGGTCCTGCACCGGGTGCTCGGGCGCCTCCCCGCGGCCCCGCACCCCGACGTGCTCGTCGGGTTCGACGGCGGGGACGACGCGGCCGTGCTCCGCGTCCCCACGGACAAGCTCCTCGTCCAGTCCGTCGACCACTTCCGCACCTTCGTCGACGACCCTCACCTCTTCGGGCGGGTCGCGACCAACCACTGCCTGAGCGACCTCTTCGCGATGGGGGCCGAGCCCCGCACCGCGCAGGCCATGGTCACCCTCCCGTTCGCGGCCCCCGACAAGGTCGAGCAGGACCTCTTCGACCTCCTGAGCGGGGTGACCGAGGCGCTCGCCGAGGCGGGCGCGGTGCTCGTCGGCGGACATACCGCGGAGGGCCCGGAGTGCGCGCTCGGCCTCACCGTCAACGGCCTCTGCGACCTTCCGATGCTGAAGGCGGGCGCGGCGGACGGCGACCGGCTCCTCCTCACCAAGCCGCTCGGGACGGGCGTCGTCTTCGCCGCCGACATGCGGGCCGAGGCTCCGTCCGAAGCGGTGGAGGCCGCGCTCGACTCGATGCTCCGCTCCAACGAGGCGGCGGCCCGCATCTTCCGCGAGCACGACGCGACCTCCTGCACCGACGTCACCGGGTTCGGCCTCCTCGGGCACCTCGTCGAGATGCTGCGGGCGGGCGGGGTGGACGCGGAGCTCGACCTCGCCGCCATCCCGCGGCTGCCGGGGGCCGATGCGCTCTTCGCGCGGGGGTTCCGAAGCTCTCTCCACGAGGCGAACGCCGCGTTCGCCATCGCGCTCCACGGGCTCGACCCCGACGACCCGCGGGCCGCCCTCCTCATCGACCCGCAGACCTCGGGCGGGCTCCTCGCCGCCGTCCCCGCCGACCGGGCGTTCGCGTGCGCAGAAGCGCTCGCGGCCGCGGGTTGCGGGGCGGCGGCCACGATCGGCACGTTCCGCGCGGCGGCTCCCGGAGGAAGGGTGCGGGTCCGGGCCTGAGACCGCGCTGACGACCGGCACCGGCACCAGGACCTCCGCCGGCGAGCCCGGCGTTCCCCGGTCACACTCCTGCAACACGGCGGGCCTACAAATGTCGCCCGGCGGGAGGTAATCCCGCCGGTCGTCCATTCATTCCTACACACGCCCAACCACATGGGAGACACGCGGACATGAATCGAGTCCTCATCGGGGCTGCCGTCGCCCCGCTCGCGCTCGCCGCCTCGGTACAGGTTGCCCACGCCCAGGCCCGCGACTACGTGAGCATCGTCGGCTCTTCGACCGTCTATCCGTTCGCCACCGTCGTCGCGGAGCAGTTCGGGAAGAGCACCAGGTTCAAGACCCCCACGATCGAGTCCACCGGCTCGGGCGGCGGGCTCAAGCTCTTCTGCTCCGGGGTCGGGGTCGACCACCCCGACATCACCAACTCCTCGCGGCGCATCAAGCAGTCCGAGGTGGACCGCTGCAACGAAAACGGCGTCACCGACATCATCGAGGTCAAGGTCGGCTACGACGGGATCGTGCTCGCGAACTCCAAGCAGTCGGACGTGATGGAAGTCAGCCGGCGCGACATCTTCCTCGCCCTCGCCCGCGAGGTTCCGAACCCCATCGGCACCGCGGACCTGGTCCCGAACCCCTACATGACCTGGAAGGACGTGAACGACGCGCTTCCGGACCGCAGGATCGTGGTCCTCGGCCCGCCCCCGACCTCCGGCACCCGCGACGCCTTCGTCGAGCTCGCCCTCGAGGGCGGCTGCAAGACCTTCGACTTCATCAGGGCGATGAAGAAGAAGGACAAGAAGACGTACAAGGCGGTCTGCCACTCCATCCGCGAGGACGGCGCCTACGTCGAGGCGGGCGAGAACGACAACCTCATCGTCCAGAAGCTCGAGGCCGACCCGGACGCGTTCGGGGTCTTCGGGTTCAGCTTCCTCGACCAGAACCTGGACAAGCTCCAGGGCTCGCTGATCGACGGCGTTGCGCCGGAGTTCGAGGCCATCGCATCCGGCGACTACCCCGTGTCGCGGCCGCTCTACTTCTACGTGAAGAAGGCCCACATCGGGCAGATCCCGGGGATCGAGGGCTACCTCGCCGAGTTCACGAACGAAAGAGCGTGGGGCGAGGACGGCTACCTCTCCGACAAGGGCCTCATCCCGATGCCGGACGAGGAGCGGATGAAGTTCGCGGCGAACGTGAAGAACCTGACACCGCTTCAACTCGCAATGGAATGACGCGGCGAATGATCCGGATTCGCTGACGAAGCAGGCGTACACGGCGGCAGCCGGGAAAGTCGTTTCCCCGGCTGCCGCCCGCTACCGAAAGCCTTAAAATATTCGCCCGTGTCGGTCCCCGCCCTCACCCTCGTCATCCTCGCCATCGCCGGGCTCGCCTGGCAGCTCGGGCGCCGGCGCGCGCTCGTGGTCGCAGGGGGGCCGGCGAACGCCCCCTCCCTTCACTCGCGACCCGTGTACTTCGGCGCGCTCACCGCGCTCTGGTGCGCGATCCCGGCCCTGCTGCTCCTCGGCCTCTGGGTCGTCCTGCGAGGCTCGGTGGTCACCGAGCTGGTGGTCGCCGACCTGCCTCCGGAGCTTCGCAATCTCCCCGCGAACGAGCTCGCCCTCGTCGTCAACGACATCCGGAACCAGGTGGAGGGGAACTTCGTCCGGGACGACATCTCCCCCGTCATCGTCGAGGCGGCGGAGCGCTACCGGAACTTCGACGGCCTCGGCAGGCTCGTCTCCACCGTCGCCGTGCCCCTCGTCGCGTTGCTCGGCCTCGCCCTCGCCTGGCGGCGGATCGCGCCCCGGGTACGCGCCCGCAACCACGTGGAGGGCGCGATCCTCGTCTTCATCATCGCGAGCTCCACGGTCGCCATCCTGACCACCGCGGGCATCGTGCTCTCCGTTCTCTTCGAGGCGTTCCGCTTCTTCCAGAGCGTGCCTTTCTTCGACTTCGTCTTCGGGGTCGAGTGGAGCCCGCAGACCGCGATCCGCTCCGACCAGGTGGGCGCGTCGGGGGCATTCGGCATGGTCCCCCTCTTCACGGGCACGCTCCTCATCTCCGCCGTCGCGATGCTGGTGGCGGTGCCGGTAGGGCTCATGTCGGCCATCTACCTCGCGGAGTACGCGAGCCGGAGGCTTCGCTCCATCGCGAAACCGCTGCTCGAGATCCTCGCCGGGATCCCGACCGTGGTGTACGGCTTCTTCGCGGCCCTCACGGTCGCCCCCGCGATCCGCGACGCGGGAACCGCCCTCGGGCTCGAGGTCGCCTCGCAGAGCGCCCTCGCGGCCGGGCTCGTCATGGGGGTGATGATCATCCCCTTCGTCTCGTCGCTCTCCGACGACGTCATCAACGCGGTGCCCCAGGCGCTTCGCGAGGGCTCGCTCGGGCTCGGGGCGACGAAGTCCGAGACGATCCGCCAGGTCGTGCTCCCGGCCGCCCTTCCCGGAATCGTGGGCAGCATCCTCCTCGCCGTATCGCGAGCGATTGGCGAGACCATGATCGTGGTGATGGCGGCGGGGCTCGCCGCGAACCTGACCGCGAATCCCCTCGAAGCGGTCACCACCGTCACCGCCCAGATCGTCACCCTCCTCGTCGGTGACCAGGAGTTCGACAGCCCGAAGACCCTCGCCGCGTTCGCCCTCGGCCTCGTGCTGTTTCTCATCACCCTCGCGCTCAACATCATCGCGCTTCACGTCGTGCGACGTTACCGGGAGCAGTATGAATAGCCCGGATGGCGCGCAGAGGGTGACGAGCACGGTCGCGGACCCGCGCTTCCAGGCCCGCCTTCGCCGCCGCTATGCGAGCGAGCGGCGATTTCAGTGGACGGGCCGGATCGCCCTCGCCCTCGGGGGCGCGTTCCTCGCGCTCATCCTCGGGACCATCGTCGCCAACGGGTACACCGCCTGGCAGCAGACGTTCATTGCGCTCGACATCCACTTCGACCCCGAGCGCCTCGATCCGGAGGGAACGGGAAGCGAGGAGGCGCTCCTCGCCGGGGACTACGGCGGGCTCGTGAAGGCGGCGCTGCGCAAGGCATTTCCGGAGGTCAAGAAGCGACGGGAGCGCCGGAAGCTCCAGGCCCTCATCAGCCCCGGCGCGTCCTTCCATCTTCGCGACATGGTCCTCGCGGACCCGTCCCTCGTCGGCGAGACCCGGACCGTGTGGCTGCCGGCGGAC
>JAJECB010000161.1 GCA_022822245.1 Gammaproteobacteria bacterium | reverse complement strand
GAGTCAGATCTGGATTGCGGTTTCCGTATATTTGTTGGTATCGATTATCAAGAAACGATTGAATATCGAACAGAATCTCCACACAAACATGCAGGTCCTGAGCTTGACCTTGTTTGAAAAAACCCCACTATTACAGATACTTACAGCTCCGGAGAGCTTGACCGAACCTCACGATACGTCTAACCAATTGAAATTGCTATACTAATTCTTGGGACACTAGTGAGGATATCTATCATGAGGGCAATCCTGTCCGACACGACCGACGCTGGTCGTTTCGCCACCGCCTACGCGACACCGGATCCTGCGACCGGTCCTCGCGGCAACTTCGCGCTCGACCACGATCCGGCGGGTGCCGTCGAGCTTCGTCGCACGTTCGTGCGGGCGGGCGGCGCCGCGCACGCCCGTATCGAACGGGCCATCTTCCGCGTCCTGAGCGAGCTGCGCGCCGCGCGGGACCGGCGCCAGACGGTGCGGGAGCTTCGCCGCCTGAGCCCGGCGCTTCTCGCCGATATCGGAATGGAACCGGAAGAGATCGAGCGGATGATCGATGCGCGGCTCGCCGGGCGTCGGTACGGGACCGCAATGCGGATCAGCCCTTGACCGCCCCCGCGGTCATGCCGGCGATGATCTGGCGCGCGGCGAAGAAGGTGAAGACGAGAGGCGGGATCGCGATGAGGGTCCCCATGGCCATTATCCGGCCCCACTCGACCCCGGTATCGGTGATGAAGCCGGCCGCCCCCACCGGGAGGGTGCGGGTGCTTCGACCGGTGAGGAGCAAGGCGAGGATGAACTCGTTCCAGGCGATGCGGAACGCGAAGATCCCCGCCACCGCGTATCCCGACTTCATGAGCGGCAGCAGCACCCGGTAGAACACCTGCCAGGCGGTCGCCCCGTCGACGATCGCGGCCTCCTCGATCTCCATCGGGATCTGCTTGTAGAAGCCGAAGAGGAGCCAGATCGCGAAGGGCAGGTTCAAGGCGGTGTAGAAGAAGGTCAGGACCGCGAGGTCGTTCTTCAAGCTGAACATCGTCACCATCGCGAACGCGGGCACCGCGAGGACCGCCGGCGGCACCATGCGGACGAGCAGGGTCGCGTTGGCGACGAAACGCCTCCCCCGGAACTCCGAGCGGGCGAGGGCGTAGGCGCAAAGACCCCCGAAGAAGAGGGTGAAGAAGGTGGACGCGGTCCCGACGATGACCGAGTTCACGAGGTAACGGTCGAACTTCCCCCGGGTCAGGATGTACTCGTAGTTCTCGAGGGTCGGGAAGAAGAGGAACCATACCGGGCGCCCGTCGAATATCACGACCTCGTTCTTGAACGAGGTGCCGACCATCACCCATATCGGGATAAGGCAGATGCCTGCGAGGACGACGATGGCGCCGTAGCGGCCCCAGATCGCGGCGGGGCTCTCCAGCCGACGTTCAAACATCGGTCTTCTCGTTCATCGGGTTGCCGTGGGCGAGGATGGCGGCGCTCAGGCCGAACACGATCACGATGAGCAGCACCGCGATGGCCGAGGCGTACCCGAGGAGCTGCGCGTCGAAGGCCCGGTTGTAGATATGGAGCGACAGGAGCTCGGTCGCCCGCCCCGGGCCGCCCCCCGTCATGATGTACATGACCTCGAGCGCGCGGAACACGTCGATGAGGCGCATCAGCAGGGCGATGACGAGGATCGAGCGGATCATGGGCAGCTTGACGAGGAACGTCTGCTGCCACCAGTTGGCCCCGTCGATGCGCGACGCCTCCAGCACCTCGGAGGGCAACGCCTGGAGGCCCGCGATGACGATGATGAAGATGAAGGGGGTCCACTGCCAGATGTCGGTGAGCACGATCGCGAAGAACGCGAGGTCGGGCACCCCGAGCCACACCTGCGGCTCGAACCCGAACCAGAGCCCCAGGTAGTAGTTGATCCAGCCGATCCGTGCGTCGAAGAGATAGCGCCAGATGAGGCCGACCACCACCGGGGAAACCATGAGAGGCAGGATGAAGATCGTCCGGAAGACGCTCGCCCCCCGGATCGGCTTCTCGAGCATCAGGGCGAGAGCGACCCCGAGCACCATCTCGATGGTGATCGTCCAGAACCCGAAGCGCAAGGTCACCCACAGCGACTCGCGGACGTCCGGGTCGGCAAGCATGCGGACATAGTTCGCGAGCCCGACGTTCTCCGCCTTCGAGAACGGGGTCGCGATCTTCCAGTCGAAGAACGAGAGGTAGAGAGCGTCGAGGACGGGGTAGACGAGCCCCCCGGCCATCACCGCGACGGCCGGGAGGATGAACCAGTAGGGGGTCAGCGCTCGCGAGCTGAAACGCGGGCGCCGGGGTTGCGGTAGTGGCGGTGACGCGGTCGCGGCCATGGATGCCGCCGGAGGGCTCCGCGGGCGGGAGGGGCGAAGACCACCCCTCCCGCCGCGACGAGCGTCAGCCTGCTACTCGCGGTACCGCGCCCAGGCGTAGTAGCCCTCCCGCTCCATGATCGCGCGCGCCTTCTCCGCCGCCGCGTCCATGATCGGCTGGATCGGGTCGTCGGTCGTGATCACCTGGGTGAGCGCCTGCCCGAGGACGTCGATGTTGAGCTCGTTCCACTCGGGGATGAGCGGGCGCCAGTCCGGATCGGCGCAGGGGAGCTGCTCCAGCACCACCGGGTATTCCGCGAACTGGTCGGCGAAGTGGGCGATGGTCGACATCCGGACCGGGTCGCCACCGAGCTCCACCATCCGCCGGTCGCCCGCCTTGGAGGTGATGTACTGGATGAAGAGGAACGCCGCCTCCTTGTGCTGGCTGTTGGCGGGGATCCCCACCGCGAAGCCGCCCGTCTCGGAGCCGCAGCGCGACCCCACCGGGTGGAGGGCGAACCCGACCTTGCCGTCCACCTTCGAGAGCTTCGGATCGCGCGACATCGCCGCGATCTTGAGGGTGTCGATGTACATCGCGGCGTCGCCCTGCAGGAAGGCGGCGGAAGCCTCCGAGAACCCGTAGGACGGGATGCCGGTCGGACCGGTCTGCGTGATCTCGCGCATGATTTGCGCCGCCTCGACCCCCGCCGCGTTGTTGAAGACGGGGTTCCACGCATCGTCGAAGATCTTGCCGCCGAGCGGCGCGAGGTGGAGGAGCCAGCCCGCCGTCACCTGGTGGCCGGTCTTGCCGCGGGAGGTGAGGGCGCCGACGCCGGTCTTGTCCTTGATGACGGGGAGCGCGGCGCGGAGCTCGTCGTAGGTCGTCGGCGGAGCGACGCCGGCCTGCTCGAGGAGGTCCATCCGGTAGGCGAGGATCGAGGTCTCGGCCCCGAACGGGACGCCGTAGAGCCCGCCCGACTTGCCCGGCATGTAGCCCTTCTTGCCGCCCACGACGCCTCCGTTCTGGAGGTAGGCGTCCGCGATGTCGTCGATGTCGTACTCCGGATCGACGAGGGCGCCGTTCGTGAACATCTGGCTGAGCGGCGTCAGCAGCCCCTTCGCGACGTACTCGCCCTTCCACATGACGACCCACGAGACGACGTCGTACTCGCCCTCCTCCTTCGACATCTCGAGGAGCTGGCGATCGCGGAGCTTCAAGTACTGGAGGGCATCGATCTCGACCTCGATTCCGGTCTCGTCGGTGAACTCCTGGACCAGGGTCTCCGCCTTGCGGAAATGGCTGAGGGCCGGCCAGCTCACCACGATGGTCGAGCCCGCGTACTTCTCGTACGGGTTGGCCGCGGCGTTGCCGGCGACGAGGAAGGTTCCGAGGGCGGCAAGGACCATCGAGCCCGCCGCGACCGTCCATTTCTTCATTTCGTCAACTCCCGAGTGACAGTGTGAGGTGAAGTACTGGTGGTCCGCATGGTAGCCCCCGGCCCACGGGCACGCCAGCGTCCGTCCGCGAAGTTGCGGGGCCGTTGCCACGGGGCGCGGGGTTGGATACCGTGGCGAGCACGAAGCGAAGCGGAACGCGCCCGGAGTGCAATGTGCCGGGACGCGGATCCGATCATCCGGCCGGCGGCGGCCGGCCAGACGACGAGGAGAGAAGGCGATGCGCGGAGTGGTGTTCCTGGGCGAACGCAGGCTCGAGATACGGGAGTTCCCGGATCCGACCCCGGGCCCGGGCGAGGTCGTCATCGAGGTCAAGGCGTCCGGAATGTGCGGGAGCGACCTCAAGTTCTACCGCCCCTCCCTCGCGGAAGCGACGCGGGCGCTCGGGCTCGGCGGGGACGGCGAGCCCAACATCGCCGGGCACGAGCCGTGCGGGGTCGTCGTCGCGCGCGGACCCGGAGTGACCGAGACCGAAGCGCCGGACGGGGCCCGCGTGATGGTGCACCACTACAAGGGGTGCGGGTCGTGCGAACACTGCCGGGTCGGCTGGCAGCAGCTCTGCCCCGAAGGCTTCACCGTCTACGGGGCGACGGGGGACGGGGCGCATGCGGACTACATGAAGATCCCGGCCTCGACCCTGGTGCCCCTTCCCGACGAGCTCTCGTTCGAAACGGGGGCGGCGATCGCCTGCGGGACCGGGACCGCCTATGGCGCCCTCAAGCGGGTGAGCCTGACCGGCTCCGACACCGTCGCAATCTTCGGCCAGGGTCCGGTGGGGCTCAGCGCGACCCAGTTCGGGCGGGCGATGGGCGCGCGGGTCATCGCCCTCGACACGATCGCCGAACGCCTCGAGCTCGCGAAAGAGCTTGGCGCGGAGGAGACCGTCGACCCCAAGAGCAACGATCCGGTGGCGGCGATCAAGGAGCTGACCGGCGGGCGCGGCGTCGACATCGCGATCGACTGCTCGGGGAGCGAGGAAGGAAGGCTCGCGGCGATCCGCTCGACCCGGACCTGGGGCACCGTCGGCCTCGTCGGCGAGGGCGGCACGATGACCGTCAACGTCTCCCGGGAGCTCATGCGCAAGCAGCTCACCATCATCGCGTCGTGGACGTTCAGCGCCTTCGGCCAGGCCGACTGCGCCCGCTACGTCGCCGAGCGCGGCATCGACGTCGATCACCTCTTCACCCAGCGCTACACGAGCCTCGACGAAGCGGAGGAGGCCTACCGGCTCTTCGACACCCAGACCACCGGCAAGGGCGTGTTTCTCCTGTAGCGCGTGAAGGGAGCGGCGCGCCGAACGAGACGAAGCGGGACGAGTGCGCGGCATGACGATCTGGACCATCGCGATCCAGAGCCCCGGAGACATGGGCTCCGGGGTGGGGCGCGAGCTCGCCGCCCGCGGCTTTCGGGCGGTGACCTGCCTCGCGGGGCGAAGCGACCGCTCCCGGAAGCTCGCGACCGCGGCCGGGCTCGAGATCGCCGAGTCTCTCGAAGCTCTCGTCGAGACCGCCGACCTCCTCCTCTCCATCCTCCCGCCGGCCGCCGCGGAGGGCTTCGCGGGCGAGGCGGCGGCCGCGATGCGGCGCACCGGCGCGAAGCCCGCGGTCGCCGACTGCAACGCGATCTCGCCCGCCACCGCCGGCCGGATCGCCGCCCGCTTCGCCGGGACCGGCGCCGCCTTCATCGACGCCGGGATCATCGGTTCGCCCCCCGGCCGGTCCGACCTTCCCACCCGCTTCTACTGCAGCGGCCCGGATACCTCGGCCCTCGAAGCGCTCGACGGCCCTGCGTTGAGCATGCGCCGTCTCGGGGACGATATCGGCCGGGCGTCGGCGATGAAGATGGTCTACGCGGCGGTCACCAAGGGCACGTTCACCCTCCACGCGGCCGCTCTCACCGCGGCCCGCGCATACGGGCTCTCCGAACCCTTCCACGCCGAGCTCGAGGAGAGCCAGCCCGCCGCGTTCGCGGCCATGAACCGGATGGTGCCCCGGCTCCCCCTCGACGCGGCGCGCTGGATCGGAGAGATGCACGAGATCCGCGACACGCTCGCGGCCGCCGGACTGCCCGCTGGATTTCACGAGGGGGCGGCGGAGGTCTTCGAGCTCCTTGCCCGCACCCCGATCGCGGCGGAGACCCGCGAGACCGTCGACCCCTCCCGGACCCTCACGGACGCCCTCGAGGTCTACGCCGAGACCCTCGACGCGATCCGGACGGCGGACGACCCGGGCGGCGATTGAGGACACGCGCCGGCGGCCGGACCCGCCCGTCCGCCGCGGTCGCGACGAGAAGGAGCATCGAATGAAGATCCTCGCGGTCAACCCGAACACCTCCGACATCGTGCTGGACGTCATCGTCCGCTCCGCCCGGCGGGCCGCCGCGCCCGGCACCGAGATCGTGGGGCTCCGCTCCCCCGGGGGGACCCGGAACATCGACTGCGCCTACGGCGACTACATGAGCGCGCCCCACGTCATCGAGGCGGTGCGCCGGCGGGTGGCGGAAGATCGCCCCGACGCGATGGTGCTCTGCGGCTTCGGCAACGTCGGGATCTTCGCGTTCAAGGAGATCCTGGACGTCCCGGTCTGCTCCATCTCGGAGTCGAGCATGGCAATGGCCTGCCTGCTCGGCCACCGATTCTCCACCCTCACCATGCTCGATCAGTTCATTCCCTACCAGCAGGACATGGTGAGGCTCTACGGCTTCGAGGCGAAGTGCGCCTCGGTGCGCGCAATCGACGTCAACGTCGAACGGGCGGTGATCGAGCGCGAGGAGACCCTCCGCCAACTCACCGCGCAGGTGAACACGGTGGTCGCCGAGGACGGGGCGGAAGTGGTGATCCTCGCCTGCGCCGGCCTCTGCGACTACGACCGGGAGCTCACCGCGGCGTCCGGAGTCCCGGTCATCGATCCCGTCGTCGCGGGCGTCAAGATGGCCGAAGCGTTCGTCGGCATGGGCGTCACGCACTCGAAGGTACGCAAGTTCCACACCCCGCCCCAGCCTCTCGCTGACTACCACGGCGATGCGCTCGCCAAGGCATGGTGACTGCCATCGAAGCGCGGGAGGCTCGCAGGCATGGCCCGCGGCCCGGGGCAGGCCCCCAAGCCGACCCGAAGCAGGTTCCTTCCGCAGCGGGTTGCACGAGCCGCGGAGGAAGGGTGGAGCACCGGCACCGGCGGACACATGGCACCCTGATCTGAGGATGGAGAATCCGATACCCCATCGATTCCGAGGAGTTGATTGAAATGACCAGTGATTCATCGCAGGCCCGGAGTGTCGAGGCCCAACGGCTCGTGGATCCCGAGCGGGTGCTCGACCTCGAGCGGGCCCTCATCCGGATCCCGAGCTCGTCGTTCGAGGAGCAGGCGATCGCGGACTTCCTCGCCGAGTACATGAGCGGCATCGGGCTCGAAGTCGAGATGATGGACGTTGCGAGCCCCCGCGACCCGTCCGTCGTCAGCCGGCAGCCGATCGGCCGGCTCCCCGGAACGGGGGGCGGCCCGAGTCTCATGCTGAACGGGCACATGGACCCCGGGGTGGAGATGAGCGGCTGGAGCGTCGACCCCTATGGCGCGAAGTTCGAGGACGGCTGGATCTGGGGCATGGGGGCGCACGACGACAAGGGCGGCATCGCGGCAATGGTTAACGCGGTCGACGCGGTCATCCGCTCGGGCGCGCGGCTCGCGGGCGACATCCTCGTCTGCCCGGTGGTCGCCCACAAGTACGGCGGCGCGGGCACCCGGGCGCTCCTCGCGCACGGCGTCACCGCCGATGTCTGCATCAACCTCGAGCACTCCGCCAACACCATCGCGAACGTCTGCGTCGGCATCGTCATGGCCCGCATCCGCACCACCTCCCCCGACCTCTTCTTCCGGTTCAGCGACGAGGCGCGGGCCGCGTTCTGGAACCCGGTCGAGCAGCAGAGCGAGATCCTGCGGCGACTCGGCCCCAGCCTCACCCCGGCCGGCGAGGACTCGTGGCTGACCTTCACCCCGCACCCGGACCTTGAAGGGTTTCCGATGCACAACGTGGACGTCATCCACAAGGAGCACTACTACCAGACGAACTTCACCGGCCTCTCCACCCGCGACTGCGACCTCGTCTTCCAGGTCCGGACCGTTCCGGGACAGACGGTGGAAAGCGTGCGCGCCGATGTCGAGCAGCTCCTCGACGGCATCGCCCGCGACCACCCCGCGTTCCGGTACGAGCTGGAGCTGCCGGCCTCGGGCACGGAATCGAGCTGGTGCCAGGACCCGATGGAAATGGCGAAGGACCACCCCCTCGTCGTCCACCTCGCCGAAGGGCACGAGCGCGCCTCCGGCGAGGCCCCGCACGTCGGCGGCTACGGCCGGCTCGGCAACGTTGGGGACGGGAACATCCTTGCCGCGGCCGGGATCCCGAGCCTCCAGTACGGGCCGGGGGACATCCGCATCTACCACGAGTGGCCGACCCCCGACGAGCGGGTCCGGCTCGACGACCTCGTGGTCGCCGCGCGCGCCATCGCGTGGGCGCTCCCTGCGGTGTGCGGCTGAGCGGGCAACACCCGTAACGGCGCGGCGGGCGGCCCGCGGGGCCGCGGATCAGCGCATCAGCGCCTCGGGGACGAAGAGGGCGAT
>JAJECB010000419.1 GCA_022822245.1 Gammaproteobacteria bacterium | reverse complement strand
CCGGCCGGGTCGACTCCGCTCCGAGATCGAGCCAGTGCGCGCCCGCCGCGGCGAATCGGTCCACGGTGGCGGCGAGGCGCTCGGGGTCGAATGCGCCGCCGCCCGAGAACGAGTCCGGCGTGCAGTTGACGATCCCCATCCAGAGCGGAATGGGTCGGACCCGTCCCGACCACTCGAGCACGGTGGTTTCGCCCTGCCCCGGGATGGTCATGTGGGGCGCGAGGTGGGCGAGGGGGGTGAGGACGAAGCTGCGTTCCAGGATCTCCGGATGCGGAATGGTGAGGTGCTCGGTCCGGATCGTCCGGCGCCCCCAGAGGAGGATGTCGATGTCCACCGGGCGCGGTGACCAGCGCGAGGCGGAGAGATCGCGCCCGAGGCGCGACTCGATGGACTTGATCGTGCGGTGCCAGTCGTCGGGGTCGACGGCGCGCGGGATCCGGGCCCGGGCGACGAGGTTGAGGTACGGCCGGTTCCAGCCCGCCGGCGCACCGGCCGGAAGGAGGGCGGGGGACTCGACGACGGGCGATGCGGCCACGTCCCGGGCCCCGGCCCGCTCGAGCTCCCGGAGCGCTTCGTCGAGATGGGCGAGCCGGTCCCCCTGGTTCGAGCCGAGGCCGAAGTACACTTCCATGCGCGGAATCTCTCCGGGAGTGCGATGGGGGTCGATGCGGACCGACACGGCGACGGATGACGAGCGGCTCGTGGCGGCCAAGCGCGAGCTTCGCCGCGCGGCCGCCGCCCGGCGCGACGCGGTGCGGAACCGGGCGGAGGCGGCCGCGACGGCGCGCGGCCATCTTATCGCACTCGCGTCCTATCGGTCGGCGGCGACTGTGCTGTGGTACGTGAGCATGCCTTCGGAGCTCGCCACCGTCCCGGGAATCGAGGCCGCCCTCGCGGACGGGAAGCGGGTCGCCGTGCCGTGGTGCGACGGGGACGACCTCGGGCTCTGGCGGCTCGAAGCGGTGGGGGAGCTCGAGCCCGGCACCTGGGGCATACCGGAACCGCCGCCCGCCCGCCGCGGCGAGCCGGCGCGGCGGATCGCCCCCGAGGCGCTCGACCTCGTGGTCGTGCCCGGGCTCGCCTTCGACCGGCGCGGCCGGCGGCTCGGCCACGGCAAGGGGTACTACGACCGCCTGCTTGCGCGTTCCCCCGCGGTCCGGGCCGGGCTCTGCTTCGATGCCCAGGTGTTCCCCGAGGTCCCGGCCGGCCCGCACGACGCCGTGATGGACTGGGTCGTCACCGAGCGCGGCGCCTCTCCGGTCGGGCGCGTCAGCGGTGGGTCGGAATGCTGAAGTCGGCCTGCTCGCGCATCCCCGTCGGCCAGCGCTGGGTGATCGTCTTCAGCCGGGTGTAGAACCGCACCCCTTCCGGGCCGTGCATGTAGTGGTCCCCGAACAGTGAACGCTTCCATCCGCCGAAGCTGTGGAAGGCGGACGGGACCGGGATCGGGACGTTGACCCCGATCATCCCGATCTTCGCCCGGGTCGTGAAGTCGCGCGCGGTGTCGCCGTCGCGGGTGAAGATCGCGGCCCCGTTGCCGTACTCGTGGTCGTTGACGAGGGTGAGCGCCTCCTCGTAGCTCCTTGCGCGCACGAGCGAGAGCACCGGGCCGAAGATCTCGTCGGTGTAGATCGACATCTCCGGTTGCACCCGGTCGAAGAGGCAGCCGCCGAGGAAGAAGCCTCCGTTGCCGTTGCCGCTGCCGTCGCCTCCCTCACCGGTACCGTCGCCGTCGTCCGAGGGGCCGACCCCCCGCCCGTCCACCACGAGATCCGCGCCTTCCTCCACCCCCGCGTCCACGTAGCCCTCCACGCGGTCGCGGTGGGCGCCGGTGACGAGGGGACCCATCTCCGCCTCCGGTTCCCGGAAGCTGCCGATGCGGAGGTCTCGCACCCGGGGGGCGAGCCGATCGACGAGGGCGTCCGCCACCTCGTCACCGACCGCCACCGCGACCGATACCGCCATGCACCGCTCCCCGGCGGAGCCGTACGCGGAGCCCATGAGGGCCTCCACCGTCTGGTCGAGGTCCGCGTCGGGCATCACCACGAGGTGGTTCTTGGCACCGCCGAGGGCCTGCACCCGCTTCCCGGCCTCGGCCGCCGCCCGGTACACCCGCTCGGCGATGGGGGTCGAGCCGACGAAGCTCACCGCGGCGACGTCCGGGTGCGCGATGAGCGCATCCACCGCCTCCCGGTCGCCGTGCACGACGTTGAGCACCCCCGGCGGCAGGCCCGCCTCCACCGCGAGCTCCGCGATCCGCACCGCGGCCGACGGATCGCGCTCCGACGGCTTGAGGACGAACGTGTTGCCGCACGCGATCGCGACCGGGAACATCCACATCGGGACCATCGCGGGGAAGTTGAAGGGGGTGATGCCGACGCACACCCCGAGGGGCTGGCGGAAGGAGTAGCTGTCAATCCCGGAGGCGACCCCTTCGTTGTGCTCTCCCTTGAGGAGCTGGGGAATGCCGCAGGCGAACTCCACGACCTCGATCCCCCGGGTGACGGAGCCCCGCGCGTCGTCGACGGTCTTGCCGTGCTCGGACGACACGATGCGGGCGAGCTCGTCCAGGTGGTCGCGCAGGAGCATCTGGAACCGGAACAGGATCCGGGCCCGGGCGGGCGGAGCGGTCGCCGCCCATTCGGGGAAGGCGGAGCGGGCCGCCGCCACGGCGGCATCGACCTCGCTCTCCGAGGCGAGGGGGACCCGCGCCTGGACCGCGCCGGTGGAAGGGTCGAAGACGTCGCCGAAGCGGTTCCCGCTCGGGCCTGTCCGCTCGCCGCCCAGGAAATGATCGATGGTGGCGGTCATGGACTTCTCCTCAAGTTTCCGTCGCTCCGCGAACGATAGCGCATCGCGTACCCCGAGGGGACCTGCGCGCCCCGGAACGGCTCGAATTCCGCCCCTCCGCCCGTTCTTCCGGGGCCCGGCCGGAGATAGACTGCGCACCGGCGACCAAGGGGGAGCGGCCATGGCCCGAGTGCGCGACATCGAGATCGACGAGGTTCCCGCGGACCTCCAGCCCGTCTACCGGCGCTACGCGGAGTCGTACGGCCCGTTTCTCAACCAGGTGAAGGTCTTCGCCCACCGGGCGCCGGCCCTGCGGCACGTGATGGGGATGCTGCTCGAGCTCGCCGAGGAAGCGGTGCTGCCGAAGCGCTACCTCGAGATCGCCCTGGTGGTGGTGTCGAAGATGAACGAGTGCACCTACTGCGTCGCCCACCACGCGCCCCGGCTCGTCGAGCAGAGGCTCGATCCGGCGAGCGTGGCCGCGATCCTGGCGCCGGAGGTGCCCGGATTCGACGAGGTGGACACCCTCGTGCGCGACTACGCGGTCGCCGTTACCGGGGACGCGCGGCGGATGCCGCCCGCGATGGTCGAACGCCTCAAGGCGCACTTCACCGAGGAGCAGGTCGTGGAGCTCACCCTCCGCACCACCCTCTGCGGCTTCTTCAACCGCTTCAACGAGGCGCTCGGGATCGAGATGGAGGACGGGGTCGTCGAGGATCTGCTCGCGGCCGGCATGCGCCTGGACGACCTTCCGCACCCCGAGTCATTGGCCGCAGGCGGCGGCTGAGCCGCCCCGGGCGGTCGGTCCGTTCGCCGACCGGCGGGTGAGGGCAAGGGGTGCTTCGGACGAGCTACTACCGGACGGCGCTGCTCCTCGTCATCGCGAGCGCCTTCGTCAACTCCGCGAACGGGCTCATCGTGCGCTCCATGGAGGCGGCGGACGACTGGCAGATCGTCTTCTACCGATCCTGGTTCCTCGCCGGCGCGCTCGCCGTCGTCTTTGCGGTGCAGAGCGCGGGGCGGCTGCGGGCGGCGCTCCGCGATCTGCGCCCGTGGATGGTGGTCGGGAGCGTGTTCATCGCGGCCGTCAACACCCTCTTCATCCTCTCCATCACCCATACGACGGTCGCGAACACCATGTTCCTGCTGAGCGGGGCGCCGTTCTTCGCCGCTCTGCTCGGACGGCTCGTGCTTGGCGAGACGGTCGCGCGCGGGGTGTGGATCGCGATGAGCGTCGCCCTCGCCGGGATGGCGGTGATGCTGTGGGACGGGCTGGAGGCGGGGACCCTGTACGGGAACTCGCTCGCGCTCCTCGCCGCGTTCTGTTTCGGGGCGTTCGCGGTGGTCCTTCGC
This sequence comes from Gammaproteobacteria bacterium, assembly GCA_022822245.1. The sequence goes on along the minus strand of JAJECB010000419.1, from coordinate 10,186 downwards.
AAGGGGCGCGGGGTCAACATGCTGCCCATCGTCGTCTTCGGCGCGGTGCTCGGCGGGCTGAACGGGGCGCTGATGTGCGATGGGGACTTCGCGGTCCCGATCCGCGATGCGGCGCTGCTCTTCGTGTGGGGCGCGCTCCTCTCCGGTACCGTCCACGTGATCTTCACCTGGGGCTCGCGTCATGTTCCCGGGGCGGAGCTCACCCTCCTCATCCTCATCGAGTTCATCCTCTCCCCGATGTGGGTATGGCTCGCCATCGACGAGCGGCCGAGCCTCGCGACCCTCGTCGGCGGCGCCCTCGTCCTCGCCTCCGTCGCGAGCCGGGCGATCGTGAGCTTCCGAACGAAGGCGAGGTGAGGGCGGGGAGAAGACCGCGGAGGGCTGCCGCCCACGGATCGTCCGGCGCCGTGAGAACGTGGCGAGACGGAAGGTGAAGTGGGGGAGCCTTCCCGGTCATCGCGTCGCGTGCCGCCCCCGCGATGACGCGCGGCCGCTATCCTTCGCGCAGAACGGAGCCGAGACGCGAGGTGCGGGCGATGGCGGGACGGGACTGCCATGACGAGTACGGCGACACGTTCGTCGCCGGGCTCGAATGGATGTGGGGGGAGGGGTTCCTCTCCCCGGGCGGGGCGGATGAGGTGGCCCGAATCGTGGCCGGAGCGCCGATCGCGGGCGCGTGGGTGCTCGACGTCGGGTGCGGGCTCGGCGCGATCGACCTCCTCCTCGTCGAACGCTTCGGCGCCGCCCACGTCACCGGGGTCGACGTCGAGGCGCCGCTCGTCGCGCGGGCCGCGGCGCGGGTCGACGCGGCGGGTCTCTCGGACCGGATCTCGGTCCGCAAGGTCTCGCCCGGCCCCTTTCCGTTCGAGGACGGCGCCTTCGACGTGGTGTTCAGCAAGGACTCGATGATCCACATCCCGGACAAGCCCGCCCTCTACGCCGAAGTCCACCGCGTGCTGGTCCCCGGAGGGTGGATGGTCGTTGGCGACTGGTTCGGAAACGGCCTCGATCCGACACCGGCGATGCGCGAGTGGCTCGAGGCGGTCGGCCTCACGTTCACCCTCGAGAGCATCGAGGCATCGGCGAAGCTCGTCGAGGCGTGCGGGTTCGTCGACGTGCGGTGGCAGGACCGAAACGCCTGGTACGCGGAGGCAATGGCCGAGGAAATCGCGACCCTCTCGGGGGAGAACTACCCGCGCCTCGTCGAGCGCCTGGGCGCCGAGGCAGCCGCGCAACGACTCGAAAGCTCGACGAAGAAGCAGGCGGTCGTCGACGGCGGCGAGCTCCGCCCCGGCCACCTCCGCGCCCGCAAGCCCGCGTGACCGGCGCATCTTCTCGCCGAACCGGCGCTCTTCACGGCGACGTTCACTGCGTTCCAATGGCGCCGGGCGAGCCCGGCCGTCACCTGGGGGCGCTCTCGGACCGACGGCCCCTGCACCGGTGAGGGCGCCGGGTGGCAGTCACCGGTAGTGGCGGGCGAGGTACTCGGGGGTGAACTTGCCGCTTCGGCGGTCCGTCTCGACCTCGTCCGGGGTGCGCCCGGCGGGGGGCCCGAGCCCGCCTGCCCCCGGGGTTTCGATGACGACGCGCTCGTCGGCGCGGATGGGGATGTCGCCGGACTTGTCGCCGAGGGTGCGCTCCGCGCCGGTGTCGCCGAGGATCGCGAACCGCCCGCGTCCGCCCGACTTGCCGCCCGCGAGCCCCCAGGGTTCGTGCCGGAACCGCTCCCCGAGCCCGTTGAAGGTGCAGTCGTGTCCGAGGGGGCGGACGACGCGGCGAAGCCCGAGCCCGCCCCGCCAGCGCCCCGCGCCGCCGGAATCGGGGACGAGGCCGTACTCCTCGACGAGGAGCGGGTACTCCATCTCGATGGCTTCGACGGGGAGGTTCGAGGTATTGGTCATGTGGATCTGCACCGCGTCCTTTCCGTCGCGGTCCGGGCGGGCGCCCATGCCTCCTCCGAGGGTCTCGAGGTAGACGTAGGGGATGCCGGTATCGGGGTCCGTGCCCGCGAACACCGCGGTCGTGTTCGCCCCGTTCGCGGCCGCCGGCACCCGGTCGGGGAGGGCCCCGGCGAGGGCGCCGAAGATGACGTCCACGATCCGCTGGCAGGTGTTCGCCCGCGCCGCCACCGAGGCGGGAAACACCGCGTTCACGACGGTCCCCGGCGGCGCGCTCACCTCGGCCGTGTCGAGCACCCCCTGGCTGTTCGGAATGTCGGGGTCGAGCAGGGACTTGAGCGCGTAGCAGGCGCTCGCGTGGGTCGCGTTGACGGTGGTGTTCATGTTCCCCGGCACCTGCTCGGAGGTGCCCGTGAAGTCGAACCGGATGCGGTCCCCGGCCACCTCGATCCGGACCCGGATGGGGAGGTCGAAGCGGTCCGTCCCGTCGCTGTCGAGCTGGTCCTCGAACTCGTAGGTCCCGTCCGGGACGGTCGCGATGGCGCTCCGGAGGCGCCGCTCGGCGCGCTCCATCATGAGCTCGAACCCGCGCATCACGGTGCCGGCGCCGCGCAGCTCGACCAGCTCCAGCAGGCGCCGCGCGCCGAGGCGGCAGGCCGCGATCTGGGCGTAGTAGTCGCCGCGGCGTTCATGGGGGACCCGCACGTTGAGGAGGAGGAGGTCGAGGAGGTCGCGCTGGAGCTCGCCCCGCCGGAACAGGCGCACGACCGGGATCCGGAGCCCCTCCTGGTAGATCTCGGTCATTCCGCCCGCCATGCTGCCCGGGGCCATGCCGCCGATGTCGGCGTGGTGGGCGATGTTGCAGATGAACCCGACGAGAGTGCCTTCACTGAAGACGGGGAGGGCGAGGTTCACGTCGGGCAGATGCGTGCCCCCCGCGACGTACGGATCGTTGGCGACGAAGAGGTCCCCATCGTGGAGATCGTCCCCGAACTTCTCGAGCACGCTCTCCATGAGCCCGCTCATCGACGCGATGTGGAGGGGCAGGGACTGCTCGGACTGGGCGACGAGCCGGCCCTTGACGTCCATGATGGAGGCCGAGTGGTCGCGCCGCTCCTTGATGTTCGTCGAGTAGGCGCTCTTCATGAGGGCGAAGAAGCACTCGTCGGTGATCGAGCGAAGGGCGTTCGACAGGATCTCGAGGCCGACCGCGTCGAGCTCGAACGTCGGGGCGGAGGCGCCGGCCGCGGGGGCCGGAGCCGGGGTCCCGGTCGGGGTCGGGGCCGGGGTCCGGGTCTCGGTTGCGGTCTCGCTCATCTTGGGTCTGCTCCGCCGAGGGTGAGGTCGAGGTTCGCATGGCCGTCCACCCGGGCGCGGTCGCCCGGATGCACGACGGTGGTCGCATCGAGCTGCTCCACGATCGCGGGGCCGGCGATCTCGGTCCCCGGCCGGAGTCGGCTCCGATCGAAGACCGGGGTGTCCACGGGGGCGTGCGGGTCGAACCAGACCGGCCGGACCTCGTCCGGCTCCGCCGCCGCCGCGTTGCGCGCCGCCGCTCGCTCCGTCCGGCCGCGGTGGGTGCGGCCGAACGCGGTGAGGCGGACGTTCACCACTTCCACCGGGTCGTTGGGATTGTGATACCCGTAGGCCACCTCGTGCACCTCGAAGAAGCGGGTCCGGATCGCCTCTATCGAGTCGGACGACGGACCGCCGTCCAGGATCCCGGGCGGGCCGGCCGCCACCGGCACCCGGAGCTCGAAGTTCTGGCCGACGTAGCGGGCATCGAAGACGAGCTCCACCTCCCGGTCCGCGTCGGGGACCGTTTCCTCGCCGAACCAGTCCTCGGCCCGCCGGGCGAGCTCGGCCACCGCCCGGGAGAGCTCCCCGGCCGTTTCCGCCGCGAGCCCGACGCGCCGGCCGAGCACGAAGTCCTCCTTGAGATCGGCGATGACGAGGCCCTGGGCGCAGACGATGCCCGGCACCTCCGGCACGAGGACCGTCCGGATCCCGAGCGCGGCGGCAACGTCGCGGGCGTGGAGCGGCCCCGCCCCCCCGAAGGCGACGAGGGTGAAGTCGCGGGGGTCGTGGCCGCGCTCCACCGAGATGGTGCGGATCGCGCGCACCATGTTGGCGACGACGACCCCGATCACCCCGTGCGCGGCCCGCTCCGCCCCGTAGCCGAGCTCGCCCGCGACACCCGCGAACGCCTCGGCCGCCCGCTCCCGGTCCAGCGCCATGCGACCTCCGAGGAGCCCGCGCGCCGACAGCCGCCCGAGCAGCAGGTTGGCATCGGTGACGGTCGGCGCGGTGCCGCCGCGGCCGTAGCAGGCGGGTCCGGGATCGGCCCCCGCGCTCTGCGGTCCGACCTTGAGCAGGCCGTCGCGGTCGAACCAGGCGATCGAGCCGCCCCCGGCGCCTACCGTCTGGACGTCGATGCTGGGAAGCCGGATCGGAAGGCCCGCGACGGCGCGCTCGAGAGCCACGTCCGCCTTGAGGTCCCGTACCAGGGAGACGTCCGCGCTGGTGCCCCCCATGTCGAGGGTGATGAGGTCGCGGGGGCCGGACCGTTCCCCGGCATCGATCGCGCCCACCACTCCGGCGGCCGGGCCGGAGAGGGCGGTGCGAACAGGAAGGATGCGGGCGCGGGCCGGCGACATGAGCCCGCCGTTCGATTGGTTGATGCCGATGCGGGCATGCGGAACCCGCTCCCCGAGCCCCGCCTCGAGGCTCGCCATGTACTCGTCCATGACCGGCTGCAGCCACGCGTTCAGCACGGTGGTGGAGCAGCGCTCGAACTCCCGGAACTCGGGCTGGACCTCCGAGGAGAGCGACACCCGGAGGTCCGGCCGGGCGGCGCGGATCGCGGCCCCGAGGCGCGCCTCGTGCTCCGGGTTCTGGAACGCGAAGAGAAGGCATACCGCGGCGGCGTCCGCCTCGATCTCGCCGAGGCGCTCCACCGCCTCCCGGACCGCGGCGTCCCCGAGGGGGCGGACCACCCGTCCGCCCGAGGTGATCCGCTCCTCCACCTCGAGGCGCCGTTCGCGCGGCACGAGGGGAGGCGGCTGGTCGCGGTGGAGGTCGTACATGTGGGGCCGGATCTGGCGCCCGATTTCAAGGAGATCACGGAAGCCGGCGGTCGTGATGAGGACCACCTTCCCGCCCCGGCGCTGGATGATCGCGTTGGTCGCCACGGTGGTCCCGTGCGCGAGCCGCCGGACCTCTCCGAGCGGGACCCCGGCCTCCGCGAGCTCGCCGAGCCCCTCGATGACCGCCCGCCCGGGGTTGTCGCGGGTCGAGGGCCGCTTCGCGACCCGGATGTCGCCGCTCCCGGCGCGCACCGCGAAAAAGTCCGTGAACGTCCCCCCGACGTCCACCCCGACGATCCAGCTCATGCCGTGCAGCCCTCCCCGGCCATCTGTCCGATGAGGCTCTGCCGGCCTCGTCCGTCCTCCTAGCTTTGGCGGGCGCGCTCCGAGGCGAGCACTTCAATCGCGTCGGACCAGATGTCGAACGTCTGTCGCGCGTCCTCTTCCGTATGGGCGATGGAGAGGTAGTACTTGGTTTCGCCCTTGATGATCCCCCGTTCGAGGAGGAGCTCGTTCAGGCGTCGGGTGAGGTTCATGTCGTTGCGCAGCGTCCCCCGGTAGTCGGTGATGGGGCCGGGCGCGAACATCGCCTCGAAGCAGGCGGGGATGCCGAGGATGGTGGCGGTGAACCCGTGCTCGCGAAGCCGTTCCCCGAGCCCCTCCATCAGCCGGTTGCCCATCGCGTTCACCCGTTCGTACGTGCCGGGCTCGCGCAGCACCTCCAGGGTGGCAAGGCCGGCCACCGCCGCGATCGGGTTCCCCGAGAGGGTGCCGATCTGGAACAGGAAGCGATCCTCGCCGGCCCGGCTCGCGTCGAAGAGGGACATGATCTCCTCCCGGCCCGCGATGGCCGCGAGGGGGTAGCCGCCGCCGCACGCCTTGCCGAGGGTGCAGAGATCCGGGGTGACGCCGTAATGCTCCTGCGCCCCGCCGTAGGCCATCCGGAAGCCCGTCACCACCTCGTCGAAGATGAGCACGATGTCGTGCTTCTCGGTCAGCTCGCGAAGCCCCTCGAGGAACCCCGCAACGGGTGGGATGATGCGCTGTACGGGCTCGACGATGAGCCCCGCGATCTCGTCGCCGTGCTCCCGGATGAGGTCCGCCACCGCGTCGAGGTCGTTGTAGGGCGCGACGAGGACCTCGTCGCCCACTCCGTCCGGGATCCCCGCCGAGTCGGGCACCGGGCGGGGGAAGTTGCCCGGGCGTTTCGGCGCGAGGCTCTGGAGGCTCGTGTCGCTCATCCCGTGGTAGCCGCCCTCGAACTTGAGGATCTTGTCGCGGCCCCGGTAGCTTCGGGCGAGTCGCATGGCGTAGGAATCCGCCTCGGTTCCCGTGCTCACGAAGCGCACCTGCTCGGCGCAGGGCACCGCGTCGACGATCGCCTCCGCGAGCTCGATGGCGTATCGGTTGTTCGCGAAGAAGGTCGAGCCGAGCTCGACCTGCTCGCGCACCGCCGCGGTCACCCGGGGATGGGCGTGCCCGGCGAACATCGGCCCCGAGCCGATGAGGTAGTCGATGTACTCGTTCCCGCTCTCGTCCCGGACCCGGCTGCCCTTCCCGGAGCGCAGGATGATCTCGGCGCCCGTGTTCCCGAGCCCGCCGGCCGGCATGAACTGCCGCGCCTTCTCCACCAGGGCCAGCTCGTGCTCGTTTCTGGTCAGCATTTCGTTCTTTCCTCCCGACGGCGAGTGCCCGTCCTCGGCGGGTTGATTCCGACTGCGGGCGCGCGCGGCGATGCCGGGCGCGCCGGTCACGAAAGCCAGCGCTTGCGCCGGCGGTAGTGCTTCACGTCGCGAAAGCTCTTGCGCGCCCCCGCCTCGGAGAGCCCCAGATAGAACTCCTTGATGTCCGCGTTCTCGCCGAGATCGGTGGCCCCTCCCTGGAGCACGATCTTGCCGTTCTCGAGGACGTAGCCTTCGTCCGCGATCGAGAGCGCGAGCGAAGCGTTCTGCTCGACGAGCAGGATCGTCACGTTCTCCTCGTCGCGAAGACGCGTCAGGATCCCGAAGATCTCCTCGACGAGCATCGGAGCAAGCCCCAGGGACGGCTCGTCGAGCATGAGGAGCTTCGGCCGGCTCATGAGTCCGCGACCGATCGCGAGCATCTGCTGCTCGCCCCCGGAGAGATATCCGGACTGCACCGTGATCCGTTCACCGAGCCGCGGAAAGTACGTGAGGACCCGGTCCACGTCGTCGCGCACCTGGCGCCAGTCGCGGTTGGTGTGAGCACCCGCGATGAGGTTCTCGCGCGCGTTCAGGTGCTCGAACACGCGCCGCCCCTCGAAGACCTGGGCGAGCCCGAGCTTGACGATGTCCGACGGGTCGCGGCGGTCGATGCGGGTCCCCTGGAAGTCGATGGAGCCCCGCGTCACTTCGCCCCGCTCCGACTTGAGGAGTCCCGAAATGGCCTTGAGGGTCGTGGACTTGCCGGCGCCGTTGGACCCGAGGAGGGTCACGATCCGGCCCTCCGGTACGTGCAGGTAGACCCCCTTCAGCACGAGGATGATGTTGTCGTAGATGACCTCGATGTTGTTGAGGGTCAGCATGCCGGTTCCGGTCCTCCCCGGAGTTCCGCGCTGGCGGGACTCGGATGCGTGGAAACCGCGAAGTACGCGGGGAGGCGAGTCGCGCGACCCGTCTCCCCGCAACTTCGCTGGCGCTTCTCTCGGTCGCCGCCTAACCCTTGGGCGGCTCGGCCTTCTCGACGTGCTCCATGATCACGTCGCGGTAGCCCTGAAACCAGTCCGTGATCGGGACCCAGGCGCCGTCCCGCACCTGCCACACCTGCACCCAGCCGCCGCCTTCGTGATCTTCCGGCGTGATGTTGAGCGGGGGCATGAAGCCGCCGAGCGAGAAGTCGCTGATCGATTCGAAGCCCTTGCGGACGTCGTCGCCGGTCACGTTGTCGACCCCGACCGCCTCGATGGCGTTGGCGATCGCCCGTGCGTGCAGGGCGCCGATGAACACGCCGCGGTTGTAGTACACGCTGACCGCCATCTTGTCGTCCGGTGCCGGCTTGCCTTCCTCGGCGTACATCGCCTTGATCTGGTCGATGACCTTGTGGTTCTGGCCGACCCCGGCGAACTGGAGGGCCTGGTAGCCTTCCGCCGCCTCCCATCCGGCCGCCTGCATGTCGGCCTCGGAGGCCGCCCAGACGAAGCCGATGACCCGGCTCATGGGGAACCGGAGCCGGCTCAGCTCCTTGATGGAGACCGCAGGGGCCTTGCCGAAGGTGTGGTTGATGACCCAGTCGGCCTTGTAGTTGCGCACGATGTCGAGCACCTGCGGGCGCATGTCCACTCCCGGGGGCGGGACCGCGAACTCGCGCATCTCGAATCCGACCTGGCCCTGGATGTCCCGAAGGATCTCGAGGGGCTCGCGGCCGGCCGGGTTGTCGTAGTAGAGATAGGCGACCTTGGGCAGGCCCGATTGGCCCGACGCCGTCCATTCGTCCATCACGAACTGGACGGCGGCCCCCGCCTGCGACCAGTAGGTGGCCGCGACGGGGAAGATGTAGGGATAGCTCTTGCCGTTCGCTGCCCCCGCGCTTCCGAATCCGGGCGAGGTGCCGGGCACCTGGTCGGTGGTGAGCTTGGGCGTGAGCGCATAGGTGTGCGGGGTGCCGTAGAGGCCGTAGCTCACGTGCCCGGCCTCCTTGGAGCGTTCGTACGCTTCGACGCCGCGCGGCACGTTGTAGCCGTGATCGATCTCGAAGGCGCGGACCGTGTTGCCCTCTCCGAACATCCCCGTCTTGTTGGCGAGGCGGATGTAATCGTGGGCGCCGTCGCAGAGGAAGTTTCCGACGAGCTGGGTGGGTCCGGAGCGGTCGCACTGAAACCCGAGCACGAGCTCCCGGGCGGAGGCGGTGCCGGCCGCGAGGGCGGCGGCGAGTGCAGCGCCCGCGAGGGCGAGGGTCGCGATTCTTGGATGCCTCATTTTGTCATCCTCCGTTTGCCTGGAGTTTGAAAGCGCGGTCCAATCGTCTCTCGGCGGACGACTATAACCCACTACACATAGGGGAAGGGCCACACCCGGAAGTAGTCGGTGAAGTTTCGCCACATCTTCGCGAGGCCGTCCGGCTCGACGACCAGGAAGAACATGATGAGGCCGCCGAACATGATGAGGTTCCACTGCGGCATGATGGCCGACGCGGCCGCGTCGTCCCAGCCGAACACGGCTCCACCGACCCCGCGGAGAATGAAGTCGAGGGCGATCGGCAGCATCGTGATGAAGATGGCGCCGAAGATCGATCCGAGGATGCTGCCGAGTCCGCCGATGATGCACATCGCGAGGAACTGGATGGAGATGAGCAGGGTGAAGCTCTCGAAGTTCGCGATCGAGTAGAAGTAGGTGTAGAGCACGCCGGTGATCCCGGCATAGAACGAAGCGATGCCGAAGGCGACCAGCTTGGTGCGGAAGATGTTGATCCCGATGATCTCGGCCGCGATGTCCCGGTCCCGAACGGCGATGAAGGCGCGACCCAGGTGGGAGCGGAACAGGTTGAGGGCGAAGAGGATCCCGATCGCGAGGACGGTGTAGATGAGGTAGTAGTAGTGGAGGTTCGCCTCCATCTTGCGGACCACGAGGGCGCCGTCCTCGATCCAGGGAAAGGTGGGAGGCTGGATGTAGATCGAACCCTGCGCCCCGCCGCTCAGCCACGACCAGTGATTGATGACCCATTCGATGATGAGCTGGGCGGCGAGGGTGGAGACCGCGAGATAGAGCCCCTTGATGCGAAGGGAGGGGATGCCGAAGAACATGCCGACGAGCGCGGCCGCGAAGCCTCCGCCGAGCATCGCGATGATCCAGTGGGTGCCCGGGAACTCGCGCAGAATCACCGCCGCGGTGTAGGCGCCGACCGACATGAAGGCCGCGTGGCCCACCGAGATCTGTCCCGTGTAGCCGACCAGGATGTTGAGCCCGAGCGCGCCGAGGGAGGCGATGCCGATGAGGTTGAGGACCCCGAGCCAGTAGGAGCCGCTCTGCCACGGAATGATCACGAACACCACGAGGGCGACGACCGCGACCGCGATCTTGGGAAGCGGGGTGCGGTAGATCGCGAGGTCTTCGGCGTAGGTCCGCTTGAAGGTGCCCGTTTCGCGGTTGATCACGTCTCGTTCTCCCTACACGCGCTCGATGATCTTCTCGCCGAACAGGCCGTAGGGCTTGAACATGAGGACGAGGATCATGAGGACGTAGGGGG
>JAJECB010000428.1 GCA_022822245.1 Gammaproteobacteria bacterium | reverse complement strand
AATCCAGTATCCGCGCTGGACAAACGGATCAAAACGTAGTCAAATCAATAGGGTGAATTCAGTTTGCCGCGGACAGGATGCCCGCGATCCCAAGGATGCGCCGGTCCCGACCTGAGCTTTGTGCCTAGTCAGGATGGGACTTCTCACGCACGAAATCCTGATCGCGATGGGCATCGCGGTGGCGGCCGGACTGATGCGGGGGTTCGCGGGCGTCGGATCGGGCATGCTGATGGCGCCGTTCTTCGCGATCCTCTTCGGGCCGGTCCGGACAGTCGCCATCATCATCCTCATGGAGATCGTGGTCACCGCCCAGCTCCTTCCCGGGGTCCACCGCGAGATCCGCTGGAGGGCGATCGCTCCGATGGGCGTCGCGGCGGCGGTCTTCATGCCCGCGGGGAGCTGGATCCTGGTATCGCTCGACCCCGATCTGCTCGCACGGTTCATCGCACTGGTCGTGGTGGTGTTCTCGATCATCCTCATGATCGGCTGGCGTCACGGAGGGAAGCACCGGATCTGGATGAGCGCCGGCATCGGTGCGGTCTCCGGCGTGCTGATGGCCTCGACGAGCATCGGCAATCCGCCGGTGATGGTCTACCTCCTCTCCGGCCCGGACACCGCCGCGACCAATCGCGCCAACTTCACCGGCTACTTCGCGGTCACCCTCGTCGCGCTGATCGCGCTGATGGCCTTCGGCGGCCTCATCGGTCGAGGCGCGATCCTCACTGCAGCCATCCTGTTGCCGGTCTTCATGGTGGGAGCGCATGTCGGCTCCCGGCTCTTCCGGAAGTCGAGCGAGACGCTCTACCGGCGCGTCGCCCTCGGCCTCCTCTTCTGCGTCGGCTGCTATGGACTCCTCCGGTAGACCGGCGGAATCCAGCCCGGAAAATGCACCGATGTCCTGCTGCGGACGCCAATCTGCTCGCGGTAGCGGACCGTACTCCCTCAAGCCGCTTCAACGTAGTGTCGACTACGCCTTCAGCGACTTTCGGTCCGTGCGGCCCACTACCACAAGCATCTTGGCGCCCTCGCGACGAACATCGGTGAATTTTCCGGGCCAGCCCGCCCGTCCGATGACCCCGGGAATCGTTGTCGGGGCGCCGGCGTCGGGGAGCGGGAAGACGACGGTGACCCTGGCGTTGCTGCGGCACCTGCGGGAGCGGGGACTGCGGGTCGGCTCGCTCAAGGTGGGGCCGGACTACATCGACCCCGCGTTCCACGCCGCGGCGAGCGGGCGGGCGTGCCTCAACGTCGACCCGTGGGCCATGCGCGAATCGACCTTCGCGGACGCGGTCGGGGCGGCGTCGGAGGATGCGGACCTCGTCGTCGTCGAGGGCGTCATGGGCTTCTTCGACGGGGCGACCGTGGACGAGGGCTCGACCGCGGATGTCGCGGCGGCTCTCGGTTGGCCGGTGGTGCTGGTGGTCGACGCGGGCGCGATGGCCGCCTCCGCCGCCGCCGTGGTCCACGGCTTCGCGAGCTACCGGGGCGACGTGAACCTCGCCGGCGTCATCTACAACCGGGTCGGGAGCGACCGTCACGCGGAGCTGCTCGCCGAGGCGACCGCGAAGACGGGCGTGCCGGTCCTCGGGCGCCTTCGCCGCAACGCGGCGCTCACCCTTCCCGACCGGCACCTTGGCCTGGTGCAGGCGTCGGAGCATCCGGACCTCGAGCGCTTCCTGACCGATGCCGCGAGGACGGTGGGTGAGGAGGTCGAGGTCGATGCGCTTGTCGATCTGGCCCGAAGCGGTTCGCCGGAGACGAAGGCCGAGCCGGCCGGCCCCGGATCAGATGATGCCGGGCGAGGATCGCGTCACCGACGACCGGCCCTGCCGGCTCGTCGCGACACCGCAGGTTCGGACCTCCCGCTCGCCGGACCGGGCGCGGCGGCTGCCGAGCCGAGCGTGGGCGGGACCGGGGGACCGGGCGTGTCCCTCCCCGTGCTTGGGCAGCGCATCGCAGTCGCCCGCGACGAGGCGTTCGCCTTCGCCTACCCGCTCGCGCTGGACGGGTGGCGGCGGGCCGGCGCGGAGGTCTTGCCGTTCTCGCCGCTCGCGGACGAATCGCCGTCGCCCGTGGCCGACGCGATCTACCTTCCCGGCGGGTACCCCGAGCTGCACGCGGGCCGGCTCGCGGGCGCCGGCCGGTTCATCGAGGGCCTGCGTGCCGCCGCCGCGCGCGGTGCCGTCGTCTACGGCGAGTGCGGCGGCTACATGGTGCTCGGCGATTCGCTCGTGGACGCGGACGGCGTGTCCCATGCGATGGCAGGCCTCCTGCCGGTCGCCACCACGTTCGCGGAGCGGCGCCTCACCCTCGGCTACCGCACCGCCCACGCCCTTGCCGGCGGCCCCCTCGGCGGCCCCGGCACGGAATACCGCGGGCACGAGTTCCACTATGCGCGGGTCCTGCGCGAGGACGGCGACGAGGCGCTGTTCCGGTGCGCCGACGCGCGCGGGCGCGACCTCGGCCCGGCCGGGCGCCGGATCGGTAGAATCATGGGATCGTTCGTGCACCTGATCGACCGGACGGATGAGGGCTGAGCTGAACCTGGCTTCCCGGCCGCCCGCCGGAATCGACCCTTGAGCCCGCACCGCATGCTCGACCTCCCGGCCGTCCGCACCGACCTCGACGAGGCGATCCGGCTGGCCATCGACGCGAAGACGAAACCGCCGGGCTCGCTCGGCCGCGTCGAGGCGCTCGCCGCCCGGATCGCCCGGATCCAGGGCACCCTCACCCCGCGCCTTCGCCGCTGCCGCCTCACCCTCTTCGCCGGGGACCACGGCGTCGCGAGCGAAGGCGTCTCCGCCTATCCCCAGGCGGTGACGCGGCAGATGGTCGCGAACTTCCTCGCGGGCGGCGCGGCCGCGAACGTCTTCGCGCGGGCGAACGGGGTGGAGATCGCGGTCGTCGATGCGGGCGTCGCCGGCGCTCCCTTCGACGCACCCGGTCTCGTCTCGCGCCGGATCGCCCCCGGCACGCGCAACTTCGCGGCCGAGCCGGCGATGACCCGCGAGCAATACGAGGCCGCGCTTCGCGCCGGCGTGGAGCTCGGCGCCGGAGCCGACGCCCGAGTCGCCGCCGAAACGGGGGACGGCGCCATCGGCGAAGCGGAAGCGCACGCCGAGGCCCACGCCGGGGAAGGGGAAAGGGAGGGGACGGGGGTCGATGCCGCCGCCTTCGGCGAGATGGGGATCGCGAACACCTCCTCCGCGACCCTCATCGCCCACAAGCTCACCGGCGCCCCCCTCGACGCGCTGACCGGGCGCGGCACCGGGCTCGACGACGACGGCCTCGCGCGCAAGCTCCGGGTGCTCGCGCGCGCCGCCGACCGCACCGCCGACCGCCTCTCGCCGGACGAAGGTCTCCGCGAGTACGGCGGCTTCGAGATCGTGATGATGGCGGGCGCGATGATCGGCGCCGCCCGCGCCGGCGCGGTGGTGGTCGTGGACGGGTTCATCGCGAGCGCCGCGGCCCTCGCCGCGGACGCGCTGGCCCCGACCCTCCGCGACTACCTCGTGTTCGCGCATCGCTCCGCCGAGCCCGGGCACGAGGTGGTGCTCGATGCCCTCGGCGCGAGCCCGCTCCTCGACCTTGGCATGCGCCTCGGGGAAGGGACGGGGGCGCTTCTCGCGTGGCCGATCCTCCGCTCCGCGGCCGCGATGCTCTCCGACATGGCGAGCTTCGAGAGCGCGGGCGTGAGCGGGCCGAACGAATGAGCCGCACGCGGGCGGAGCTCTCGGCGTTCGGGCTCGCGGTGAGGCTCCTCACGCGCTGGCCGCTGCCGCGCCACCGGGCCGACCCGGCCGCCGACCCGGCATCGTCCGCGGCCGCTCCCCCCGCGGCGCAATCCTCGGCCGCGGTCGCCTGGTACCCGCTGGTCGGCATGCTGATCGGGGGGTTCGCGGGCGTCGTGTTCTTCCTCGCCCACCTCGTTTTCCCGGTGGTCCTCGCCGTCGTCCTCGCGGCCGCCGCCACCCTCCTCGCGACGGGCGCCCTCCACGAGGACGGGTTCGCGGACGCCTGCGACGGACTCGGCGGGGGCGCGACTCGCGAGCGGGCGCTCGAGATCATGCGCGACCCCCGGCTCGGGACCTACGGTACGGCCGGGCTTGGGCTGCTGTTCGCGGCGAAGGTGCTCGCCCTCGCAGCCGCGCCGGCCACCGTCATCCCCTGGCTCCTCGTCGCCGGCCACGCCGCGAGCCGGGCGAGCATGGCGCTCGCGCTCGCCTCGGGGACGCACGCCCGCCCTGACGGCATCGCCGCGCCGCTCGCGGAGGGCTCCCCCGCCGGCAGCCGGCTCGCCTTCGCGGCCCTCATCGGCGGCGCCGTGTCCTGCACGCTGCTCATCGCGGCGCCGCTGGCGGCCCTCCTCGCGGGGCTTTGCGGACTCCTGCTCGGGCATCTCCTCATGCGGCGCGCGTACGAACGCAAGCTCGGCGGATTTACCGGCGACTGCCTCGGCGCCGTGCAGCAGGCGAGCGAGCTCGGGATGTACCTCGGCGTCCTCGCCGCGCTCCGGCTGTAGAGACCGGCTCGGTGGCCGAATCGCACCCGGGCGCGCCGCGGCGCAACCCCCCTCCCCCGCCTCCCGCCGCGGGAGAGCCATTCGTTTTCCGCCGACGGTCCGGGAGCGGACCGGCATGGCCCTGATCCTCGTCCGCCACACCCGGCCCCTGGTCGCGGACGGCGTCTGCTACGGCGTGACGGACCTCGACCTCGCGCCGACCTTCGACGACGAGGCGGCGCGCGTCGTCGCCGCGCTCCCCCCCGTGGAGCGGCTGGTGACGAGCCCCCTCGGCCGCTGCCGGCGGCTCGCGGAGCGGGTCGGCGCCGCGACGGCCCTCGTTCCGGTCGTCGACCCGCGCCTCCGGGAGATGGACTTCGGTGCCTGGGAGGGCGTTCCGTGGAGCGCCATCCCTCGGGACGAGCTGGATGCATGGGCCGCGGACTTCCTCCACGCCCGCCCCCACGGGGGCGAGAGCGTGCACATGCTCTACGAACGCTCCCGGTCCGCAATCGCGGACTACCGGGCGACCGGCCTTTCCCACATCGTCGTGACCCACGCCGGGGTCATCAAGGCGGTGCGCGCGGAGGACAGGTACCCGAACGCCTGGAAGAGCAACGTCGAGTTCGGCGGCACGGTCCGGCTGCCGCTCGGCTGACCTTCGCCGGAGCCGGCTTCGGCGGAAGACCGAACGGTTTTCTCGGAAGCACGGCGGGCCGGGAGCGCGGGCTTCCCGCCCGCACGGCGCCAGAGGCCGGCCACCGTCTGCACGGGCAGGATGCCCGTGCTTCCGGGAGGCCACCGTTCCCGGAACGCCCGCGGGCGGCGGGCTCAGGCTTCGCAGCCGCCCAGGGTCTCCTCGACGAGCATGTCGACCACCCGGGCCAGCGCCTCGCGCTCGTCCGCCCCGACCGCGAGGGCCGCCCGGTACGTCTCGACCTGCCGGTGAGCGCTCGTGCCGCGCGCGATGATGGTGCGGGCGTGCTCGATCTCGGCCACGCACCCGAAGTGCTCCGCGTCCTCTCGCACCAGCTCGATGATCTCGTCGACGAGGTCGGGATAGGGGACCATCTCGCTCCGCCCGAAGTCGATGAGCCCCTCGTCGATCCCGAAACGGTGCGCCCGCCACCGGTTCTCCTCGATGAGGAGCCGCGGATAGCGCCGCCACCGCTGGTTGCTGCGCTTGAGCCGCAAGAGGAGCCGCAGCCAGCAGCGGTACAGGGCCGCGATGCAGATGGCGTCGTCGAGACGGGTGCACAGATCCGGGATCCGCATCTCGAGGGTCGGAAACCGCACGCTCGGCCGGATGTCCCACCAGAGCTCCGAACTGTCCCCGATGACCCCGCAGTCGATCAGGATCCGGACGTGGCGCTCGTACTCGGCGAAGCTCTCGAAGAGCTCGGGGAGGCCGGTGCGCGGCATCTCGTCCCAGACCGCGATCCGGTAGGACTTGAGCCCGGTGTCGTGCCCCTGCCAGAAGGGCGACGAGGTGCTGAGGGCGAGGAAGTGGGGGAGCACGTAGCTCACCTGCCCGATGAAGTCGTTGCGGATCTCGTCATCACCCAGCCCGACGTGCACGTGCATGCCGCTGATGAGAAGGCGCCGGGCGACCTCCTGGAGCTGCACGGCGAGGGCGTCGTAGCGCTCCTTGCGGGTGCGGCGGATCTCGCGCGCCTGGGCGAAGGGGTGGGTGGAGGCAGCGATGATCTCGAAGCCGTGCCGCCGGACCACTTCGGACACGGTCCGGCGAAGGCGGGCGAGGTCGGCGCGGGCCTCCTGCATGGTCTCGCAGACCACCGTGCCGATCTCGATCTGGCACTGCATGAGCTCGGTGGTGACCTGTTCCCCGAGCCGCTCCCGGCACTCGTCGATCATCTCCGGGGGAGCCTCCTGGATGAGGTCCCGGGACTCGCGATCGACGACGAGGTACTCCTCCTCGATGCCGATCGTGAAGGGGATGTCAGGCGATGGCGGCGTTGGGCTCGTGCTCATGTACACCTTCCTGGCGGGCCCGCAGCCGATCGAGGGAGAGATCCGCGCGCACGTCCTCGGTGAACGACTCCATCCAGTCCCCGAGCTCGATGCCGATCGCGTCGGCGATCCGGACCATCCGCTCGAAGTTGGCGGCCACCGCGGACGCGTCGGCGACTCCGGCATCCCCCATCCGGGCGCGGAGGGCTTCCCGGGCACGGGCGAGCTCCCCGTCGTCGCGCCCGGCTACCGCGGAGGCGAACTCGAGGAGCGCCCGCCCGTTCGCCACCCCGCTCTCGACCACGGGATCGGCGAGCGCCCGGACGTCCACCGCCTCGCCGCTCGACCTGCCGCTCTCCCGGAGCAGCGCCGCATGGGCGCTGGTTCAGTAGAAGCAGTCGTTGAGGATCGAGACCCGGCCCGCGACGAGCTCGATCTGGGTGCGGGTGAGCGCGCCGTCCTCCCGCGTGGCCGACGGGTCGCGCACGAGCCCGTGGTCGATGTAGTGCGCCCCGCCGAGGTCGTTCAGGGTCCGCACCTCGTCCGGGGCGAGGCTCAAGGCCCGAATCACGTTTCCGGTGCGCTTCGGTGCCCAGAGGTCCGCCTCCTGCGTGCCGGAGTTGTCGAACGGGACCATCGGGACCCAGGACTCGCCGTCGTGCGCCGCGGTCGCGGGCCGATAGCCGCTCGCGGCGCCCGGCTCCGGCTCGGGAAGGGGATGAAGGGGGGCGCCGATCGCGCGGCAGAATGCGTCGATGCTGAGCACCGAAACCACCGTTCCCACCAGCTCGACGTACTGCCCGTCGGTCAGCCCGGCCGCGAGGGTCCGCTCGTACCAGGCGCGGGTCAGCCGGCTTGCGTCGTTCACGATGCGGTGAACCGCGTCCACGGCGGGAGCGGGCAGCCGGCCCCGGTTCTCGGGGTCGACGTCGTGCTCGCCGGCAAGGGCGTACGGGGAGACGGCGGCGCGAAGGCGGCGGCAGAACGCGCAGCCGGGGGCATGCCGCGCCTCACGCGCGATGGCGACGCGCTCTGCCCCGCTCCAGTTCGCGCCGGGGCGGGCGAGGCGCCGCCAGTAACGGCCCTGGGCCGCCCTCAGGTCGTCGCGGACGCCGGGCGCTTCGTAGCGGATCTCCATGCCCGGGACTCTAGCCGCGAACCGCCACAAGAGACAACCGGGAAGCGACTTCGAGGGTGCTTGTCGGCATTCTCCTCGGAAGGCGTAGGAATTCGGCTCGAAGATCGCGGATCCGGTTGCTTCCCGGTCCATTCCCGTTACAGTGGATTCATGAGCGCGCAACCCTCACAATTCGACTCTCACCGCTTCGTCAAGCGGCTGACGAACGCGGGACTCTCGGAGGAGGTGGCCGAGATCTTGGCCGAAGAGCACGCCAGTCGAATCGTTCCTGCCGATGTCGCGACCAAGTCCGACATCGCCGCGACCAACGCGGACATCGCCACGACCAAGTCCGAAGTCGCCGCGACCAAGTCCGAAGTCGCCGCGACGAGAGCGGAGTTCGCACTCGCGGTGGTCGAATTGAAGGAGCTGATAGTCGCGACGCAGCGCGGCACCCTCAGGTGGATGTTCGGCATGCTGGTCGCGTTCACCGGGATCGTCTTTGCCGCAATGGCCAATTTCCGATAGCGAAGCCGGCAAGTCTCGAGCTTGCCCCTATCGGAACACTCGACGTTTTCGGAGCGCGGCGAGGGCGCGGACCCAGTTGACGAGGGAGCCGTTCGCGACGCTCGCGTGGAGGGAGTGGTCGTCGTCCACCTCGATGAGGCGGACGAGCGCGGAGTCACCCGCCGCCGCGAGCCGCCGGCTGTGCTCGGGCGGCACCACGTCGTCCCCGCTCCCATGCGCGATCCAGACCGAAACCCCCGCCGGCAGCTCCGCGGGAAGGCCGTAGAGCAGGGCCGCCTGGGCGAGAAGCAGGGTCGGCCCGGACCAGTGGCCGCGCTGCAGGAGGGCCACCGCCACCGCGCCCCCGAACGAGGAGCCGGCGAGCACGTCGGGCCCGGCGCCCTCCGCGAGCAGGGCCGCGTGCTGCGCGACGCATCCCTCGAAGTCGGACGTGTCCATGGCCGGAGTCACCGCCTCGAAGTGCCGGGCGAGAAGGCGCGCCTTGCTGCCGCTCGGGCTCCCCTCGAGGCCGTGGATGAAGTGCACCCGTATCGTCATGGTTCGACTCGCGTGGTTCCGGCCCGCTTACCGCTTCCAACGGCCTTGCCGCGCCTCATACCACCGCCGATCCGCCGCACACGTTCAGCACCTGGCCGGTGACGTAGGAGGCGGCCGGGCTCGCGAGGAAGAGGGCCACCCCCGCCACCTCCGCCGGGTCGCCAATCCGCCGCAGGGGGAGCCGGTTCGACACCGCCTCGAGCCGTTCCGGGTCGGTCCAGAGGGCCTTCGCGAAGTCGGTCCTGATGAGGCCGGGGGCGATCGCGTTGACCCGGATCCCGTGCGGGCCGTACTCCACCGCGAGGTTGCGGGCGAGCTGGTGCCCGGCCACCTTGGACATCGCATACGCCCCGAGATCGGGGCTCCCCTTGAGCCCCGCGATGCTCGCGATGATGGTGATCGACCCCTCCCCGCGCTCGACCATGTGCGGGAGCACGAGCCGGCACAGCCAGAACGTGGCCCGGACGTTGGTCTCCATGATCTTGTCGAACGCCGAGTCGGGGATCCCCGCGAGCCCTCCGTGGTAGGGGTTCGCGGCCGCGTTCGGCACGCAAGCGGTGATCTTTCCCCAACGGTCGAGGGTGCGGGCGACGAGGGTTTCGAGCTGATCGAGCTGGCCCGCGTGGCACGGGATGGAAACCGCCTCGCCGCCGTCGCGGGCGTGGTCGCGGTTGAGCTCCGCGGTCACCGCCTCGCAGGCGTCGGCCTTGCGGCTCGAGACCACCACCCTGGCCCCGGCCCGGCAGAAGCCGGCCGCGATCGCCTTCCCGATGCCCTTGGTCGAGCCGGTGACGACGGCGACCTGGCCCCTGAGATCGAATGGCTCCATACCCCGCTCTCCCGAACGCTTGCATTTCCATGCGCCCCGGCTCGCGCCTGGCCGATTCGCGCCGGCCGAATTGTAGGTCGAATCGGCGAAGCGTCATCCGACAAGGAGCGTCGCGCGAAGGGGACGGTGATGCCGGATTGCGCTCCGCCAGTTCCGACCTGCGGCGGAGGGTTGGACATCGCCGCTTCGCCGCGCCGCCTACCTTGGCGCGCCGTTCTTCGCTAGCATTGCCGCTTTCCGGTTCTCCGCACGACTCCGGACGGGCGGCCGGCCGGTACGGCGGCGATGCCGGAGAACCGGGGCGATTCCGGACACTGCGGTCGGACCCCGGGGTACGGATCGCAGTTTGAACGCAGACGAGGCACCTACCGATGAGCAACAGACCTGCCCGCGTACAGGTAACCGAAGTCGGGACCCGCGACGGGTTCCAGGCGGAGCCCAAGTTCATACCCACCGAGACCAAGGTCCGGATCATCAACGACCTCGTGGCGGCCGGGGTCCCGCGCCTCGAGTACTCGTCGTTCATGTCCCCGCGCGCGGTCCCGCAGCTCGCCGACTCGGCGGAGGTGCTGAAGGGAGCGGACCGCAGCGCGACGATGATGGGGCTCATCGCCAACGCCAAGGGCGCGCGGCGCGGGGTCGACGCCGGCGTGGACGAGCTGGTGGTGGTGATCTCGGCCTCCGAGAGCCACAACCGCAAGAACGTGAATCGAAGCGTCGACGAGTCCCTCGACGGTTTCGAGGAGGTCGCGCTCATCGCAGCCGACGCGAACGTGCCGGTCCACGGCGCGATCGCGACCGCCTTCGGGTGCCCGTTCGAGGGCGACGTGCCCTTCGAGCAGATCGGCTACATCGCGGAGCGCTTCGAGAAGCTCGGCTTCCACGGGATCGGCCTCGGCGACACCACCGGGATGGCTACTCCGCCCCTCGTCAGCGGGCTCTGCCGGTACCTCCGCGACCGCTTCCCGGAGACCCCGGTCGCGCTCCACTTCCACAACACGCGCGGCATCGGGCTCTGCAACGTCATGGCCGGGCTCGACGAGGGCATCGACAAGTTCGAATCGTCGATCGGCGGCCTCGGCGGCTGCCCCTTCGCCCCGGGCGCGACCGGCAACATCTGCACCGAGGACCTCGTCTACCTCCTGCACGAGATGGACATCGAGACCGGGATCGACCTCGACCGGCTCTGCGAGGTCGCGCGCTACGTCGAGGACGTGGTGGACCATCGCCTTCCCGGCCAAGTCATGAAGGCAGGCACCCGCGCGCGCCTGCACGCCCTCGACGAGGCGCGCACCGCGACCGGTTGAGCGGCCGGGCGCCCCCCGACCCGCCGCCCGACCG
>JAJECB010000069.1 GCA_022822245.1 Gammaproteobacteria bacterium | reverse complement strand
CAGAAGACCCGCCGACTCCCTCTCCAGTGCCAGGATGTCCGCCCGGATCTCCTCCAGGGTCCGCATCGGCTGCGGCTTGTAGAAGTAGCGGTTGAAGCTGATCTCGTAGCCGACCTTCACGCTGTCCGGCCGGTACCATGCATCGGCGGCGTAGGGCAGGACCTCGCGGCGGAGGAAGGCTTCGATGCCGCCTTTTTCCTGAAGCGGGATCTGCTCGGTGTCGCGCAGCTCGGGGTCCGGCTCGTACTCCACCACGGCGGGCTTGGCGTCGATCGTCGTCTCGAACCGGCCGCGCAACGGGTCGGCCCCGGTTCCCCGCCTGTGTATCCGCCTGATGACGGGCGGCGCGTTCTCGCTCCGCGTTCCTTTCTGCCTCAGCGTCTTGATCTCGGCGGCACCGTAGGCGCGGTTCGGGTCCGCCTGGTCGATGCGGAGCGGCCGCTCGACCGTCACCTTCCAATAGCCAAAGGCGGCGTTGTCGAAGATCTGGCTCTGCTCGCTCTCCTCGAAGGCGAGGAAAGTCTCGCAGATGCGGGCGATGTCGTCCTCGCCGAGCTCGCAGTTCTTCTTGCCCAGGTTCTTGCGGAGCGGTCGGTGCCAGCCGGTGGCGTCTATGAGCTGTACCTTGCCCTTGCGAGGTTCGGGCTTGCGGTTGGTCAGGACCCACACGTAGGTCGCGATGCCAGTGTTGTAGAACATGTTGAGGGGGAGCGCGACGATTGCCTCCAGCCAGTCGTTCTCGATGATCCAGCGGCGGATGTTGCTCTCGCCCTGGCCAGCGTCGCCGGTGAAGAGGGAGCTTCCGTTGTGCACCTCGGCGATGCGGCTGCCGAGCGCGGTGCGCTGCTTCATCTTCGACAGCTTGTTGGCGAGGAACAGCATCTGGCCGTCGCTGGAGCGAGTGACCAGAGAGTATTCCGGGTCGTCACCGTGCTCGATGACGAAGCGCGGGTCACGCATGTCCTTCTTGCCGCCCATGCGTTCGAGGTCGGTCTTCCAACTCTTGCCGTAGGGCGGATTGGACAGCATGAAGTCGAACTCGCGCGACGGGAAGGCGTCGTTGGCAAGCGTGGAGTGCTCCGGCCCGCCCACGATGTTGTCGGCGGCATCGCCCTCGCCTTTGAGCAGAAGGTCGGCCTTGCAGATCGCATAGGTCTCGGCGTTGATCTCCTGCCCGTAGAGGTGGGTGGAGACCTGCTTGCCGCGCTCTGCGGCGAGTTCCTGCAGCGTCTCCTCGGCCACGGTCAACATGCCGCCGGTGCCGCAGGCCCCGTCGTAGAGCAGGTAGGTGCCGGACTCGATCTCGCCGGCGACGGGCAGGAAGACCAGCTTCGCCATCAGCCGCACGGCGTCCCGCGGGGTCCAGTGCTCGCCCGCCTCCTCGTTGTTCTCCTCGTTGAAGCGGCGCACCAGCTCCTCGAAGATCGTGCCCATGCCGTGATTGTCGAGGCCGGGATGGCGGACGGTGCCGTCGGCGTTCATCACGGGGTAGGGGCTGAGGTTGATGTCGGGCGAGGTGAGCTTCTCGATCAGCGTGCCGAGCGCGTCGGCCCTGGAGAGACGTGGAATCTGGTTGCGGAACTCGAAGCTGTCCAGGATGTCCTGCACGTTGGGCGAGAACCCGTCGAGCCAATCCCGGAAGTCGGCCTCGAGCTGCTGGCGGCTCGCGCGGGCGCGGAGATCACGCAAGGTAAACCGGGAGCCGTTGTAGAAGGCTTGCCCCGCCGCTTGGCGGAGGGCGGCGTCCTGCCCCACCACGCCGGCATCGTCGAGCGCGGCCTTCATGTCGAGAACGGCCTGCTTCCCGTCCTCCAGCACCGCGTCCAGCCGGCGCAGCACGGTCATCGGCAGGATCACGTCGCGATACTTGCCGCGCACATAGAGGTCGCGCAGCACGTCGTCCGCGATCCCCCAGATGTAGTTCGCGATCCAGTTCAGGTCGCCGTTGCTCACCGCGCGTTCATCCTCCGATTTGACGGCCGTCTCGGACGAGCGACGATCATAGTGCCCCGGACCCGATTGCGAAGCCCGGCCAACGCGAGCAGGACGACGCCAAGTTTGCGCGTGATCCTGGCAGGGACCGCCTCCGCGAGCCGGGACCACCTATCCGATTGGCGAGATGGCTCGGCAAATTGGTGCCGGGGCCGGTTGAGACCACACGTGGAATCCTTACCGGGCTCGAGCGGCCGCTCCCTTGGACGAACGCCTCTACGTTGGCCCGGCCTTCGACGAACAGAGCTTTGGCCTGGGTTTCCGTCAGCCGGCACGCCGGTGCCATCGGCTCGCGCGTCTCGTCTGCGCGAGGATTCCCGTCATGCGCAGGCGCCAGTCGACCAGTTTGGTACTGACCCCAAAGATCCGTCCGATGGCCTCTGATGACGAGGTCCGCCGATACACGCTGAGCAGTCCTTCCCGCGGTAGGAGCAATGTGCCGGCAAGCCAGTCTGCCTCTTCCTCCTGTTCCGCGTCGTAGTGGTCCCTCAACAGGAATCCTTCGCCGGAAACCCTGGCTGTGTCGGGCTGGTGGTTGAGGACCAGGTGAGCAAGTTCGTGTGCCAAGCTGTTTCGCTGGCGGGTTAGTGCATGCGCAGAATTGAGGATTACCAGATGCCTCCCTCCGGCAGAGACCGTTACAGCTGACCAACTGCTGGGGTCGACCTTCGTCAGTTGTCTAATGCTCTGGCTCGAGAGGTCCGGCACCTCGTCCGGAGTCCAGACCAAGACGCCGAGGAAACGCGCTAGGTCGTGGGGGTCAAGCGGGTCTGCGAGATCAAGTCCCAGCTGCGCTCGGTAGTCGCGAGAAGCGTTTTCGCACCATGACTTGAACCCGCGACGCATTGAGCTACTTCTGATCCTGCGCGACGAGTGCGCTGTGCGCAGCCTGGATCATTTCCGCGAGTGCGGCTCCCGTTTCGAGACTCATCGTCGCGGTCTTGCGGAAATGCACAGCAACCGCAGGGCGGTTCAAGGAATCCGTGTCGAAGCCCAGCACCGTTGCTGGATCGATCTCCAGCCACTGGCAGATCTTGCGGAAGTTCGCGAGATCCGGAAGGTGGCCATTCTCGATTCGGGACAGGGTCGCCGGGGAGATCCCGATCGCGGCAGCCGTCGCTCTGACGCCGACCTTTCCGCGCTTCTCCGCCACCAGCGAGCCGAGCGATTCGAGCGAGGTCGATGTCGGCATAGACAGCTCTCCTCGGTGTGGATTCGAAGTGTTTGACATCTGAAACAGTTGGGTGGTAGGCTCGTGTTTCAGATGTGAAACGCGAGTTTGTCAGGCCCTTCCGGGCAGGTCAAGGGAGGCAGGGATGAGCCGAGTCAATGTCGATGGTGGCGACGGTTGCTCGACCCCGATAGATGCCGAATCCCTGCCGGGAACCCCCGGACCGACCGGTTCGAAGCCACCTGCGTTCGGGCCGAATTTCCTCGCCACGTTGCCCCGCCGGGGGCGTACCACTGCGGGTTGCGAGACGCGTACCCCGCCGGGACCAGGTGAAAGGAGACTTACACCATGCACCGAGTCAGGTTCTACCCCGTCGGCAACGGCGACTGCAGCCAGATTGTCCTGGCCAACGAGAAGCGCCTTCTCTTCGATTTTTGCCATCGTCGCAAGGCCGAGGGACGACCCGCAGATCGACCTGCAATCGGTGCTCACCGACGAGCTGGCCGCAGCGCGGCGCGACGGGTTCGACGTCCTCGCTCTGACGCACCTCGATGACGACCACATCGCAAACAGCACGGAGTTCTTCTTCCTCGAGCATGCGAAGAAGTACCAGAGCGCGGGGCGGAAACGAATCGGGGTGCTGTGGGTGCCTGCAGCGGCGATCCTCGAGACAAGACTCAAGGGCGAGGCGGCCGTCTGGCGCAGCGAGGCGCGGCACCGGCTGAAGGAGGGGAAGGGGATCCGCGTGTTCTCCAGGCCGTCCAGCCTCGAGAAATGGCTCGAATCCGAGGGGCTGTCCCTAAAGGATCGCGGCCACCTCATCACCGACGCCGGACAACGGGTTCCCGAGTTCAATCTCGAACGAGACGGCGTCGAGTTCTTCGTGCACTCGCCGTTCGCGAAACATGCCGACGGCGGGACCGTGCTGCGCAACGAGAGCGCGCTCATCCTGCACGCGACCTTCGAGGTGTCGGGTCGCGAGACCCGGTATCTCATGGTGGGGGACTCGTCGTGGGAAATCCTCGAGGAGATTGTCGACATCACCCGCAACCGGAATCGCGACGAGCGGCTTCGGTGGGATCTGTACAACGTCCCGCACCACTGCAGCTACCTCGCCCTTGGCCCGGAGAAGGGCAAGGACCGCACCGTGCCCGTCGCGAACGTTCAGTGGCTGCTCGATCAATGCCAGGTTGGCGGGATCGCGGTGTCTTCATCTGATCCCATTCCAACTGAGGACACGAACGATCCACCCCACCGGCAGGCGGCGGCGACGTATCGAAAGGCCATCAAGGACAACATCGGCCACAAGTTCGTCGTGACCATGGCGCACCCGAGCAAGGCGAAGCCGAAGGTTCTCGAAATCGAGATCGGCGCGCGAGGAGCCGTCCTCAAGAAGCTCTCGATTGTCGGGGCGCCCGCGGTGGTCGCGAGCAGTGCCCCACGGGCCGGCTCGAGGTGACCTACTTCCCGGCACCCGGGGAGCCACTGGAACCCGAGGCGCTTACCCTCAATCACGCACGGCAAGTGCGCGATGCGCTGGCGGTGTACCCGTTTGCCCGCTTGATCGAAGCTCGCGTGCGGGTGACGGACCACTGCCACGAAGAACTGCTCGTGGTCGAAGTCGACACCGAACTACCGCAGGACACGGACTACGACATTCGTTCGCCGGAGCGCCTTGCGTTCAGTTTCGAGCGAAGCGATCGGGATTATCCCACGGTCCTTGCGCTTCGGACCGATTTTCCGCAGGTGTCGCACCTCTACTGGACTCCGGCCGCGACGCCGAAGAGCCTTTGCCTGTACGAAGCCCCATGGGCCGAGGTACGCCTCCGATGGACCGGCGCGGGCTTTCTCGGCGACGTCGCCCGGTGGCTTTCGCGGACCGCGGTCGGCGAGTTGCACGCCGCCGATCAGCCCTTGGAGCCGTTCCTGTACGGTCCTGCGTACTACGTCGTGGTTCCCGATGACCTGTTCGCGGGGGCCGCGGAGAGGAGGACCTACGCGGCGGTTTCAGTGGCTGAACGCGAGGGAAAGCCGTCGGTACTGAAGTTGGTGCCCGTTGACGACAATCAGGTTCCCGAACAGGGGTACATGCACGTTGTGGCCACGGTAGGCGAACCGGCCGTGCACGATGCGATGCACGACTGTCCGCGGAACCTGATGGAGTTGATCGAACTGTTGCGTCGCGGCGGGATCGACCTCGTGGCGGCAATGGTCGGCCAGTTGGAATGCCTCTTCGAAGCTGGTCGTCAGCCCCGCGAACAAGACGGCCTTCTTCTGCTCGTGACGTTGCCCCGGCGGCGACGCCTCGGAGTTAATCCCGAGGTGCGCGAGGTATGGGCTTTCGCGATCTGGCCAATCCGGGACGCCGCCATTGCGACCGGTCGCTACGAAGCGTCAGGCCCCGGAAGACCACTTGGACGGCTGGTGGTGCCCCGGTTCAATGAGGCCAGGGCGCGCGGAGTCGCGGTCGCGGCACTTCAACCGATACGAGCCATTGATCGAGTCGCGGCGAAATCCCTTAGCGGACTCGATCCTGAGTCGGAGGATCCGGATGTCGTGCTGATCGGCGCCGGTGCCCTGGGCTCGCAGCTCCATGGGCATCTGTCGCGCATGGGGTGGGGCCGCTGGACCCTCATTGACGAGGACACGCTCCTGCCGCACAACGTGGTCCGCCATCGTCTCGGCGAGCCTGCCGTGGGTTTCCCCAAGGCGATTGCCCTTCGTTGCGCGAGTGCATTCGAGACGCCCCACAATCCCGTGGAGCGCGTCTTCGCCGAGGACTTCCTGTCCATCGGGGACAACGAGGAAATGCTCGCGTCCTGCCGTGACGCCGACCTCATCCTTGACGCGTCCACGTCCATTGCGGTCGCGCGCTACCTGGCGCGGGAGCTCGAGAGCCCCGCCCGACGTGCCTCGCTGTTCCTGAATCCCACTGGTCGCGACGCGGTGATGTTGATGGAGGATGTCGGGAGGATCATCCCTCTGGATATGCTCGAGTCGCAGTACTACCGAGCCGTTCTTCGCGACGGCCGGCTTGATCAGCACATCCGAAAGGAGAGGACGTATCGGTACAGTGCCGGTTGCCGTGACGCGACCGCACGGATCGGCCAGGACGATGTTGCATTGGGCAGCGCCTTGCTCGCGCGGCAGGTTCGCAGCGTCGACGGTCGAGCGGTGGCTGCGGTCTGGCAGCAGCATGCCGACGGCAGCGTGCGCCGGGTCGAGGTCCCGGTATCCGAGTCGATTCGCTTCGAACACGGAGGTTGGTGCTTCATGCTGGATCGCGCGCTGGTAGAGCATCTTCGCTCGTTGCGGTGCGCGCGGCTTCCAACGGAGACCGGCGGCGTCCTGCTTGGGTACTTCGATGTTCCTCACCGACGCGTCTACGTCGTGGATGCCCTGCCTGCGCCGGACGACAGCCACGAACGAAAGGACGCCTTCGTTCGGGGATGTGCCGGCTTGGCTGATGCAATCCGCGCCATCGAAGCTCGCACGGGTGGCCAGGTCAGCTACGTCGGCGAGTGGCATTCGCACCCGGACGGAGCCGGAGTCGGCATGAGCGACGACGATTCCGAGCTGATCCGGCAGGTCGCAGAGGAGATGCGCGCAGATGGTTGGCCTGGGGTGATGATGATCATCGGGAGTCACGGGTTGTTTGCCTGCTATGCATTGGCGGCGTAGGGACGGTGAGGCTCGCGCTCGCCCTGTCAGGTGGTGGCGTACGCGCCGCCGTATTCCACTGTGGCGTGCTGCAGCGGCTGGCTCTCGACGGACTGCTGGAGCGGGTGACGTTCGTGTCGACCGTCTCCGGGGGAAGTCTCGTCACGGGACTCATCCTTTGCCGCAACGGCCATCGGTGGCCGACCAGCGAGGCGTTTCTCAACACGGTCTTGCCGGAGGTCGCTAGGTGCCTCACCACGGCTACCCTGCAGTGGTCGTACGCTTGGAGGTCGGTTGCGCTCCCCTGGCGTTTGGCTCAGGGACGCGCGCATATCCTTGCCAAGCAGCTCGAGGCGCAATGGGGCATTTCCGGGTCGTTGCAGAGACTCCCGCCCGAACCTCGGTGGTTCATCAACACGACCTGCTACGAGACGGGGAAGAACTGGCGCTTCAGTCAGCCCCGCATGGGCGACTACATCACCCGCTACGTGCTCGATCCTGACATACCGATTTCGGACGCCGTCGCGGCTTCCGCAGCGGTCCCGGGACTCATTGGCCCGTTGGCAGTGCGAACGAGCCGCTTCCAATGGAATCGCTACGAGGGTCGGGAACTCGTGCCCGCATCGACGCCCCTGAAGCGATATGAGCTCTGGGATGGCGGGGTCTACGACAACCTGGGAGTCGAGCCGCTGTTCAAGTCGGGCGGCGGTTTCCGCGAAGGATTCGACCTTCTTCTGGTGAGCGACGCCTCTGCGCCATTGGGAATCGATCCGCGAACGCTCAAGCGGATGATCAGGCCGGCACATCGCACCCTCCGGTTGGTCGATATCGCTACGGACCAGGTCCGAGGATTGCGGGCGCGGGCCGTCGTCACGGAATTCATGAGCAAACGGTACGCCGGAGCGTACTTCAGGATGGGGAATACGGTCGAGCAGATCTACTCGGCAGCGGGACGCTCCGCCCCGCTAGGCGAATTTCTGACCGGTGAGGATGTCGAACGAGAGGCGGCGTTTCCGACCACCTTGCGCCGCTTGACGCCGTCGGAGTTTGCTCGTTTGCGTCGGCATGGGTTTGAAGTCGCGGATGCGACCCTGGCGACACGTTTGGACGACCTCTTTCTTCATCAGGTGGACCCTGGATAGGCAATGGAGTGGACCGCCCGCCTTACGGATTCCTGAGTCCCCGGGCCGGCCTCTGGAGGGCCTGTCTCGCCGGCGGATGCACCAAGGCCTTCCGATCCTCGCGCGATCCCAGGTCGGTTATCTACACTCCGGTCCGTCAACACCCTCACTCGCGTCTCCGGAACCTGGATGCCCTGTGCAAACTGCAGAGATCACCCTCCTGCAGTAAGAAATCGTATCCGTCGAACCGGTTCAGAGTGAGGCGAAGACTGGAGGGAACGTCATTAGCGCCTGTGCTCCGTTTCTTATATGAATTGATATAAAACAATTATTTATACGTTCATATGCTGAGGTCGAGGAGGTTGTAGTCCTTGAGGTTGTCCATGACGTCGGGGGTCCAGCGGCAAACTTCGCCCGACTCGGCGAAGGGGCGGTAGATGTAGGGGGTTTCGTCGGGGAAGCGCTGGCGGCGGGCGTCGATGGCGTAGCCGATCATGCGCGAGCGCTGGCGGATCCGCTCGTCGTCGTAGACGGCGGGGGCGTTGTGGACGCCGCCGCCCTGCACGCCGAGCACCGAGGCGCGGCGGTGGAAGCCCATGTTCACGGTCACACGCCACTCGTCGCTCGTGTTCGCGAACGAGCCGTGCAGCACCTGGCGGTTGCTGATGACGACGTCCCCCGGCGCGCAGACCATGGGCACCGCGTCCGGCAGCCGCTCCGTCCCCGCCTCGGCCACCTTCGCCTTGATGTCCACCTTGCCGAGGCGGTGGGAGCCGGGCACCACCCACACCCCGTTCGCCGGGGTGCAGCCGTAGAGCTGGGCCATGAAGTTGAAACCGTGCGAGCCCTGGTCCCAGTCGGGGCTCTCCCAGTGGGTAACCCCGTCCTGGTGCCAGGCGACCGAGGCGCCACGTCCCGGCTCCTTGATGAAGAGGGCGTCGGCGAAGGGCACGAAGTCCTCGCCGTTGACCGCCGCGGCGACCGCGAGGAGCTCGGGGTGGCCGTAGAGCCGCACGCACGCTTCCGAGAACTGGAGCGATCCGAGGATGAGGTAGACCACCTCCTTCGGGGCGTCCACGGCGGCGACCGGCTCGAACATCTTGACCGGGTGCCGGCCGTTCGCGAGGTCGGTGCCGCCGAAGGGATCGGCGAGCGGCTTCGACCAGAAGAGGGTCGGGGCCTCGCAGCCGTAGGCGAGGGCGGGCCGGCCCTTCGCGTCCACCGGGGAGCCCTGCTCGGTCGGGAGCCGGTCGATGATGTCGAAGAGGTCCGCCTCGACGTCGGCAAGCTCCTCCGCGCCGACCACCCCCTCGAAGACGTAGAAGCCGCAGCGCCAGTAGGCGTCGAGGATGTCCGGGGCGAGCGACCCGTCGGGAAGGAAACGGATGGGGCCGCGGTTCCCGAGCTCGAAGGCGCGGCGTTCGCCGGCCTTCAAGTACGCCTGGAAGGCGGCTTCCTCGGGGCCGTAGTCCACCCGTGCCCGTGCCGCCGCCGGCACCGCCTCACTGACCGTGGCGCTCATCCTGCCCCCTTGCGAAACCGCGCTCGCTTCGTCTCCCTTGAAGCATAGGCGATGCGAAGGCGCGCCCTCAACCGACGCGGCGCGGCGCGGCTCGTGCTCGGCCGAGGCGACACCAGCGCGCGGTCCCGGTCAACCGACCGTGACGCAACTCTTGCTGGCGTACCGGGCATTCCCCCGTATCGCATCTCCGTGGCACCCGCGCCGAGCCTTTCTGTCCGGAGCGACCGGGACCGCCGAATGTCCGTGTGGTGATCTCCATCCAATGCTGTCGGGAGACGTGGCAGACGCCCGGTTCGGAGACTCGACCCCGATTCAGGACAGGACCGGGAGACACTCCTTTCGCCGTCAAGGGGCTGCACAACACCCGAAAATTATGTTACATGTAACCCACCGAAGAGAATGCCGGACAGAGGAGCGCGACCATGCCGAGCCGAACCGTTGCCGAGCGGGTGCAAAAGCATCGAGCCTCCCTCAGAGCGCAGGGGCTTCGGCCGGTGCAGATCTGGGTTCCCGACGTCCGCGCGCCGGGCTTCGCCGACGAATGCGCCCGACAGGCGTCCCTGGCGGCTGCCTCGGACCGCGCCGACCCCGACCTGACGAGCTTCCTCGACGCGGCGCTCGACGACCTCGGGGACTGGAATTGAGGCGCGGCGATCTGGTCACCGTCGCCCTGCCCGGGGACTTCGGCAAACCACGCCCTGCGGTGATCATTCAATCCGACCTGTTCGCGGGCCATGCCACGGTGACCGTACTGCCGGTGACGTCCACCGTGGAGCCACCGATCCCCCTGTTCCGACTTCCGGTCGAACCGTCCGCCGAAAACGGCCTGCGCGTCGCCTCGTGCGTGATGGTCGACAAGGCGATGTCCGTTCGCACCGAAAGGCTCTCGGCGACGATCGGGCGGCTCGACGATGCGGACCTCCTGCGCGTCAATCGAGCGCTTGCCCTCTTTCTTGGCATCGCGTCGTGAGGCCGCCCCTTCGCAGCCGCACGGTCCCGCTCTCGCGTCCGGCTGCGGCCCGCGCAACCCAGGCACGTCGAGTCGTCGTTGTTGACAGTGCCCCGCCCGATCCATCAAATTCGCCCGAGCGAAGCACCGGGAGCCGCTCCGGTTCCCACGACCGTCACCGCCCCCGCACCCCTGGACGCCGAGCACTGTCCATGCCTGTCGCGGGGCCGCACAGCGAGGCAGTAATTCATGACTTCTACCCTTCGTAGCGCGGGCGAGGCGGCCCCGGCGTTCCAGCTCCCGAACCAGGACGGCGTGCCGAGCGACCTCGCCGACTTCCGGGGCCACTACCTGCTCCTCTGGTGGTATCCGAAGGCCGACACCCCCGGGTGAACGGTGGAGGGCAACGGGTTCCGTGATCGAATCCAGGACTTCTCCTCCCGCAACGCGGTCATCGTCGGGGTGAGCTGCGACTCGCCGGCCGAGAACCGCGCGTTCCGCGACAAGTTCTCCTTCCCGTTCGACCTCCTCTGCGACGAGGACCGGTCGGTCTCGATGCGCTACGGGGCGGCGGAGAGCGAGGACCAGCAGTACCCGAAGCGCATCAGCTACCTCATCGACCCCGAGGGACGCATCGCGCGGGTCTACGCGAACGTGGTCCCCGCCGAGCACCCGGACGAGGTGCTCGCCGCGCTCGACGAGCTCGGGTGAGGCGTGGAGCGAGGCAGCGCCGGGCTTCCGGCGGACGGACGCGCGCGGCGGAGCCCGGGCGGCCGGCGGCGGCGATGGTGGTGGCGGTAGCGGTGGCGGCGATGAGCGGCGCGACCGGTCACGGGTAGCGCGGCCGGCACGGGCGGCAGCACGACGAGGACGCGATGAGCGCACGGGTAGGAGTCGACGTCGGGGGCACGAACACGGATCTCGTGCTCGAGTCCGAGCGCGGGGTGTTCGTGCACAAGGTGCAGAGCACTCCGCACGACCAGTCCGTCGGGGTGCTGAAGGGCCTCCTCGAGCTCTGCGAGATCGCGGGGGTCACCCGCGAGGACATCGACCTCGTGGTCCACGGCACCACCGTCGCGACCAACATCACCATCGAGCACACCGGCGCGGAGGTGGGGATGCTCACCACCCGGAACTTCCGCGACATCCTCCACATCGCCCGCCACAAGCGCCCCCACAACTTCTCGCTCCACTTCGACGTGCCGTGGCAGTCGCGGCCCCTCGTCAAGCGCCGGAACCGCATCCCCGTCACCGAGCGGATCCTCCCCCCGGACGGGCGGGTCGGGACCCCCCTCGACGAGAACGACGTGCTCGAAGCGGTCCGCATCTTCAAGAAGCGGGGGATCCGCTCCGTCGTCATCGGCTTCCTCTTCTCGTTCATGAACGACGAGCACGAGCAGCGCGCCCGCGCCATCGTCGAGCGCGAGATGCCGGAGGCCTACGTCTGCTGCTCCTCGGACGTCGCGAACGTGCTCCGCGAGTACGAGCGCTTCTCGACCGCCGCGATGAACGCGTTCATCGGGCCGAAGACGAGCGTCTACCTCACCAACCTCCGGGACCAGCTCGCGCGCCAGGGGTTCCGCGCCAACCTTCGCCTCATCCAGTCGAACGGCGGGGTGTCGACGGTCGAGGCGTGCTCGCAGCGGGCGGTCAACATCCTCATGTCGGGGCCGGCGGGCGGGGTCATCGGGGGCCGGGCGGAAGGGCTCCTCGCGGGGGCGGAGAACGTCATCACCGTCGACATCGGCGGCACCTCGGCCGACATCAGCACCGTCCCCGACGGGCGCATCAAGATCATGAACCCGCGCGACTCGTACGTGAGCGGGCACCCGATCCTCGTCCCGATGATCGACCTCGTGACCATCGGCGCGGGGGGCGGGTCCATCGCCTACATCGACTCGGCGGGCGGGTTCCACGTGGGGCCGCGCTCGGCCGGGGCGGACCCCGGCCCCGCCTGCTACGGCAAGGGCGGCGACGAGCCCACCGTCACCGACGCCCAGGTCGCCCTCGGGCGGCTCGACGCGGACAAGATGCTGGGGGGCGACCTCCCCATCGACCCCGACCGCGCGAGCCGCGCCATCGAGGACAAGGTCGGGAAGAAGCTCGGGCTCTCCGTCACCGACGCGGCCCTCGGCATCATCCGGGTCATCAACTCGAACATGGCCCTCGCGATCCGCTCGAATTCGGTCGCGCGCGGGGTGGACCCCCGCGAGTTCTCCCTCGTCCCCTTCGGCGGGGCGGGGCCGCTCCACGGGGTGGCGCTCGCCGAAGCCGTCTCGGCGCGCGACGTGCTCGTCCCCGTCGCGCCCGGGATCACGGCGGCGATGGGGCTCCTCGAGACCGACATGCAGTACGAGCACGTGCGCTCGTTCATCACGTCCCTGACGAACGTCGACGAGGCGGCCGTCGAGCGGCTGAACGGGCTTGTCGAGGAGCTCGTCGCGGACTGCCGGCGCGACCTCGAGAACGACG
>JAJECB010000050.1 GCA_022822245.1 Gammaproteobacteria bacterium | reverse complement strand
CTTGTGGGTCCCGCTGATCGCGCTGAAGAGCGGCACCCCGTACTGCTTCGCGATCGGGTTGATGGCCATGAACACCGAGCTTGAGCATACCCCGGTGAGGAGGTCGACCTTCTCGGACAAGATGAGGTCGCGGGCCTGCTTGGCACCCTCGTCGGGCTTGGTCTTGGAGTCGCGCCAGACGATCTCGATGGGGCCGCCGAGCACCCCGCCCGCGTCGTTGATCTCGGCTTGCGCGATCTCCATCGCCTTGCGGGCGGAGTGGGTGAGCCCGCCGCAGGCGCCGGAGATCCCTCCGACGTAGCCGATCTTGACGCCGGCCGCGTGGGCCGGGCCGAGCGCGGTGCCGAGCGCGAGCGTCGCGGCCGCGACCGTCATGCCAAACCGGGTCGCTGTCTTCTTCATGTTGGCTCCCTTTCGTGGTGTCATTTCAAATGCCTGATGATGCGGCTTCGAGTTCTGGACGATAGCGATTCGAGCCGTCCTGGATGCTACATGGTAGCTCCTTTCGGATCGGCGTGGCCTCGGTCGCCGGAGTATACTGGCCCGGCGTGGCATCGGAGGCCCTGCGATGAGCGAGGACATCCATTTCGATCTTTCCGGCCCCGGCCCCCACTACGCCCCGCCGCGGAGGGTTCACTACCCCGAATCGAACGGTCTGCCGCTCGCGGAGACCCGCTTCCAGTACGACTCGCTCACCTACGCGGCAGGCGCCCTCGACGTGCACTTCCGGGAACGCCCCGATGTCGCGGTCGAGGGGAATCGGCTTCTCTACCACGTCGAAGGAGATCCGCGCTCGCGGGTGGCCCCGGACGTGTTCGTGGTGTTCGGGGTGCCGAAGCGCCGGCGCCGCATCTACCTCCTCTGGGAGGAAGGCAAGGCCCCGGACTTCGTGCTGGAGGTCACCTCCCGAAGCACCCGGCGCCAGGATGCGGGATTCAAGCGCGACCTCTACGCCCGCCTCGGGGTGCGCGAGTACTGGCTCTTCGACCCGACCGGAGACTGGCTCGACCCGCGCCTGCAGGGGAATCGGCTCTCCGGCGACCACTACGAGCCGCTGTCGCCAATCGGGATCGAGGGCGGAGAGCGTGTGTTCCACAGCACCGTGCTCGGGCTCGACGTGTTCGTGGACGGCGGCGAGATCCGTTTCCGCGACCCCGCCACGGGCCGCAAGCTCCTCACCCTCGAGGAGACTGAGTTCGCCCGGAGGGAAGAAGCCCGTGCCCGCAAGGAAGCGGAACAGGCCCGCGAGGCCGCCGCACTCGCCCTGAAGGAAGCCCGCGCGCGCATCGCGGAGCTTGAGGGCGAGGCGCCGGCCGAACCCTCCCCGCCGCCCCGCCGCCGTTGACGGCCCGGGCCTTCGTTGCGCCCCGAGCAGGTGATCCGATTCCGGCATCCCCGGCACCACGGTGGACATGTCCGGACCCGCCGCGAGGGCCGCAGTGTCGGGCCGTCGCCGACGGAGCTTCAGGAGCCCTGCGACGCGTTCGGGAATTTCCTGACCGAGGAGAGTGCGATTCAGGACGCGACTTCTTCACACATCGATCCGGACACCTTCTGTTCCTGTCTGTGGCGTCTGGAGTTCGACGCCACCGCCGATCCGCAACCTGACAGCGAGGACGAACTGCGAAATCGCGCCGTGATCGTCGAGTCCGGGGGCGAGCTACACGCAACGCTCTACGGGGTTCCGGCATTCGGCAGGGATCCCCGACGCTGTCTTGAGACCCGCAATTCTCGCGATGCTCGGGACGTGAAGTTCCAGCCCGGAGGTTCGACGACGAAGCCGTCCCAGCTCTACGCTCGCCGGCGGCTGCGGTCATGAGCGGCCCCCGGACGTGCCACGGGTGCGGTGGTTCCGGCCGGCGCGGAATTTTCGAGTGCGGGGTCTGTGGCGGCCAGGGGCAGATCACCGGTCCCTTGAGGGCGCATGTCGATGGCCGGGGCGATCTCCACCTGCCCGGGCCGAGCCGCTCGCCCGGACGCAAGCGTAGACCGACGATCCGGACCCGGCGCCGGCGACGGATCCCGAACCCGCCGTCATGATCGGGAGCGCCCCGTCCCGGGCCGCTCGGGCTATGCTCGCGCCGTCTCGAAGGCGACCACGTTGCGCGTCTCCTTGCTGAACTCCACCGCGACGAGGTGGATCGGCCGGCCGAGGTGGCGGTACTTGTCGGCGTAGCCGCGGCTTCGCAACTGCGCCATCGCGCCTCCTTCGCCCGCGAACTCCACCACCTTGAACTCGAAGAGATACACGTTGTCGTTGAACTCGACGGCCATGTCGAGGCGCCCGTGGCTGGTGCTGTCCTCGACGGTCACGTCGAGCCCCAGGGCCGCGAAGTACGAGTAGAACACGCTCGCGTAGTAGCCCTCGTAGCGGGCGATGTCGTTGTTGGTGTACCACTCGCAGGGGATGCTCGCGAAGAAGGCGCGGAACAGCTCCTCGATCCCCGCGAAGTCGTTCGTCTCCAGCCGCCGATAGAGGTGCACCTGGTTCGCCGTCTGGCGGGTCGCGTCCTTCACGAGGTAGCGCAGCAGGCTCCGGTTCAGGCTCTGGCGCACCTCCCGGTTCGGGTAGCCCAGTCGGTACAGCAGGTTGCCGCCGAGATCCTCCTCGGACGCAATCGTCAGGTAGCCGGTCTGGAACAGCAGCGACTCGGTTGCGATGTCCTCCACGTCGAACGTGGACAACAGGTCGTTGCTGCCCAGCATCCCGTCCAGGGACACCGAGGTGATCCGGCGCCGGAACAGGGTCTCGACGAGGAACGCGGGGGTGCCGGTCTCGAACCACCAGGCCCGGAACTCGCGGTTGCGGAGCAGCAGCAGGATGTCGAAGGGGTTGTAGACCTTCTCCTCGCCCCGCCAGGAGTAGCCGTTGTACCACTCGCGGATGGCATCGCGGTCGAGCCCCGGCAGCTCGGGCGCGAACACCGCATCGAGGTCCGCCTCGGTGTAGCCGCAGATGGCCGAGTAGCGCGGGTCCAGGGTGAGGTCCTGGAGGTTGTTGAGCCCGGAGAACAGGCTCCTGCGGACGTTCGGTGGCCACTCGGTAGCGGTTCTGAAACCGGCGAAAGCTCTGCGCCACGAAGTCCTGGAACACCCGCTCCGGCGGGCGACTCCGTGCGCCTCGGAACCGGCGACAGCCGTTCGTTCTTCAATCCGATGGCATGCTGTCGTGACTTCCCGGTTGCACGGCCGCCCGGTCGCTCAGGCTTTCTCGGACAGGGTGACGGTGACGCCCGCGGCGGGGACTTCGAGGTTGCCGCTGTCGTCGACGGCCCGGCACCGGATCGTGCGGGGGCCCGGCCCTTCGGGCTTCCACTCGTAGCGCCACGCCTCGCGTCCGGTGGCGGGATGCCAGGTCGCGCCGCCGTCCACCGACACCTCGACCGCGGCGACGCGTCCGCCCCCCCGGTCGTGCGCCGCGCCCGAGATCTCCACCGGCCCCGGCGCGAGGGATGTGCCGGCTCGCGGTGCGTCGATGCGCGAGACCGGCGGCTCGCGATCTTCCGAGGCTTCCGCGCGGACGAGGTCCGGCGCGAGCGTCGCGGGCTGAACGTCCATGTCGGCGAAGAGGTTGACGGTGGCCTGGCGGACGTTGCGATCCGGGCCGTTGGGGTCGACGCCGACCCGGGTCGTGTCCACGTTCTGGCGTTCCGGCGGCATCCCGGTCTCGGTGTCGTGGTGGGCGTCGAGGCCCCATGCCCATTGCACGGTGCCGGCTCCGAAGACGAGGGCGCCGCTCGCATGGCGGTAGAGGGTGAGGTGGTGGGTGGCGGTGCCGGAGTCGAAGACCGAGCCGCAGTCCTGCACGTACGGCACGTTGTCGATGGTGGTCTCGGAGAGTCGGAACAGGCCCGGCGGGCGGAACCCGTTGTCCAGATCCTCGTCCCACTCGTGTCCGAGCAGCCCCTTGAGGAGCACCGCGCGCTCTCCCGGCTCGAGCCTCGCGACGTCGGTATCGCGCCAGAAGCGAAGCCGGGCGTACTCGGCGGGGACGATGATGGGATCGTTGCGCCACGCGTTCACGGTGAAGATGGTGCCGGTGAGCGAGTTCTCCGGTTGCGGCCCCTCGGGGTTGAAGGGGCGCGAGTCCCGCCAGGTGCCCGTCCACACGTCGGGCACCGGATCGATCTTCGCGTTGGCATGGGTCTCCTTGTACGTGACGAGGGTCCGGTGCGGCTCCTCGCTTCCGTCGATGCTCGGCTCGAAGCGGGTCTTCCAGAACACCTCGTTGCCGCTGAAGAACGCGAGATGGACGCCCGCGTCCCGGGCCGCCTCCACGTTTCGCCGCTGGCGCCCCGACCAGTACTCGTCGTGACCCACGGAGAGAAAGAGCCGGTGGTTCGCGATGAGCTCGCCCCGCCGGTCGCTGTCGACCCCGGTGGAGTAGCTCACGTCGTAGCCGTTCGCCTCGAGGAACCGCACGAACGGGTACTCCGCGTTGAAGACGGTGTTCACGGCCCGGTAGTGGCGGGTCTCGAGCGGGCGGTTGTAGCTCACCTTGTAGGCCCGGGGCGGCCCCCCGTGCTGGCGCGGGTGCTCGGGATCGAGACGCCCGTACGTGCAGTGCCCGCCGTAGCGGTTGTACGCCTGCCAGGTGGTGTCGGCGGTCTGGAACAGGATGTCGGAGCGGCTCGCGTCGTCGCGAACGACGAAGTAGATGTGGCTCGCGCGCGGCTCGCGAAGGGCGATCCGGAGCCGCCCGTGGCCGAGGGAGCCGTAGGCGTGCGCGACCGCCTCGGGGCGGACCGCGGGCGGGGTGGGCGAATGGTCCGCGCGCCAGGGGGCCGGCTCCGGCTCCGGATCCTGGCGGACGAGGCGCGCGAAGTAGATCCCCGACACCGCGTCCTCGGGCGCCGTCCAGGACGCGGACACCGCCCAGTTCCCGCAGTCGTAGAGGCGCGTCGCGGGGTCGCGCAGGCCCTCCGGCTGGGACTGGGGGAGCGGCACCGACGGCGCGACGGTGTCGACGAGGCGCGCCCCGAGCCCGTCGTACCAGCCCATGCGGTAGATGTCGATCCGGTAGTCCGGGGAGTCCGTCTTCACCTTGAAGAAGATGGTCTCGCCGCGGTCGATGCTGATGTCGTGCCCGAAGCCCTGGATGCTCGGGTCGCCCCAGCCATTCACGTCCCACTCGGTCGAGGGGGCGCCGGGAAGCTCATTCTCTTCGACTATTCGATTGCGGGTCACGGCAGGCTGCGCTCCATCTCTCTCCCTTGCGTGGAAGTATGAACGACGCGCGGCGGGGCCGGCGTCACGGGCGGAGCATTCGCTCGAAAGGAACGCCCACCGGGTTCCATCGGGCCTCGCGATGCCCCTGCTCAGCGGCTCTCGCCCGCTCCCGGCCTCCGCCTCCGGCGCAATCGAGAGGTTCGGCGGCGGCTTGCTAAGATCGGGG
This sequence comes from Gammaproteobacteria bacterium, assembly GCA_022822245.1. The sequence goes on along the minus strand of JAJECB010000050.1, from coordinate 399 downwards.
GAGTTCATCCGGAGCGCGCCCATGTCCGAGCCCGTCATCGCCCAGCGTTCTCCCTACGGCCTCGACCTCGATGCCGGTGCCTACTTCTGGTGCCGGTGCGGGAAGTCGGCCCGGCAGCCGTTCTGCGACGGGTCCCACAAGGGCTCGGAGTTCGTCCCCGAGCGCTTCGAGCTCGAAGAAGCCCGCCGGGTGTTCCTTTGCGGGTGCAAGCGCACGAGCGGCGCGCCGTTCTGCGACGGAACCCACAACCGCCTCGATTGAGCTCCGGATGACCGCCCCCGGCCTGCACCGGGGTGCGCGTCATCGTCCCGCGGCGGCCGCCGGCCATGACGAGGGAGGCGATCACCCCGGTGGAAGGGGCCGCCCCGGAACCGGCCAATCCCGGCCGGGCGGCCCTTG
>JAJECB010000373.1 GCA_022822245.1 Gammaproteobacteria bacterium | reverse complement strand
TGGTGGTGGTCGAGCTCGCCGAGACCCCGGTCGGAGAGGGCCGGGACCACGAGCGGACCGGGCGCATCGTCGAGCGCCTGGGCGACCCGGAACGGCCCGGCATGGCGGCGGAGCTCGCGATCCGGTCCCACGGGGTCCCCCATGTCTGGCCGGACGACGCGCTCGCCGAGGCGGAGCGGCTCCCTCTTGGGGTCACGGATATCCCCGACGGTCGGACGGACCTCCGCGACCTCCCCCTGGTGACCATCGACGGGGTGGACGCGAAGGACTTCGACGACGCGGTCCACTGCGACCCGCGGCCCGGGGGGTGGAAGCTCACCGTGGCCATCGCCGATGTATCCCACTACGTGGCGTCCGGATCGGCCCTCGACCGGGAGGCGTCCCACCGCGGCACCTCCGTCTACTTCCCCGGGCGGGTGGTGCCGATGCTGCCGGAGCGCCTCTCGAACGGGCTCTGCTCCCTCAACCCGGAGGTGGACCGGCTGTGCCTCGCCTGCGAGATGCACGTCGACCGGCGAGGAAGGGTCACACGGGCCTTCTTCCGGGATGCGGTCATGCGTTCGCGGGCGCGCCTCACCTACGCGGAGGTGGAGGCGGCGGCGTTCGACGGCGACGCACGGACGCGGCGCCGGCTCGGGGGGCTCGTGCCCCGCCTCGAGGCGCTCCGGGAGGTCTACGCGGCTCTGCGTCAGGCGCGCCGGCGGCGGGGCGCCCTCGACCTCGAGATCGGGGAGCCCCGCGTGTTCCTCGCGCCGGGCGGCGAGGTGTCCCACGTCGAGCCCGCGCCCCGGCGCGTCTCCCACCAGCTCATCGAGGAGTGCATGCTCGCCGCGAACGTCGCCGCCGCTCGACGGCTTGCCCGGGGCCGGATTCCGTTCCTGTACCGGGTGCATCCACCACCCGGCGAGGAGGGTCTCCGGGAGCTCGGCACGTTTCTCGGCCGGGCCGGGATCGACTTCGACCCGGGCGAGGAGCCGCGGCCGGGCGCGTTCGCGGAGGCGGCGGAGCGGGCGGCCGGGCGCCCGGACACCGAGATCCTGCACCTGGCCCTCCTCCGCGCCATGGCGAAGGCGGACTACCGGCCCCGGAACATCGGCCACTTCGGGCTCGCCCTCGAACGCTACACCCACTTCACCTCTCCGATCCGCCGTTATCCGGACCTGCTCGTGCACCGGGCGCTCAAGGGGGAGGCCGGCGGCACCCGGGAGGAGATGGCCGCCCTCGGGCGAAGCACCTCGGCGGCGGAGCGGCGGGCGGAGGAAGCGTCCCGCGACGCCGTGTCGCGGCTCGTCTGCCAGCACCTTCGAAGCCGCGTGGGGGAAGTCTTCGCGGGCCGGATCACCGGGGTCGTGTCGTTCGGGGTGTTCGTCCGGCTCGACGGCCTCCAGGTGGACGGCCTCGCCCACGTCCGGTCGCTCGGCGGCGACTGGTACCGCTTCGACCGGGGCCGCCGATGTCTCGAGGGAGAGGCCTCCGGGCGGCGTTTCGCGGTGGGAGACCCGATGACGGTGCGGGTGACGGGTGCCGATCCGGACGAGCGCCGGGTGCATCTCGAGCCGGTGGAGCCGGACGGGGTGCCGGCCGGGGGGGAGGGCGGCTCCGGTCGCGAGGCGAGGCGCGGGCCGAATCGAAGCGGGGGACGGAGCCGGGAACCGGGCCCCCGCCCGGGCCGGGACCGGGGCCGGGGCAAGGGTCGGAGCCGGAGGTTCTGAAGGTGTCGCTGCCCCCGGAGGCGCTCGTTTACGGCGTTCCCCCGGTCGAGGCGGTGCTCGACGACGATCCGTCGTCGATCCGCGAGGTGTGGGTCGCGGCGCGCGGCGCCCGGGCGGCTCGGCTCGCGGACCGGGTCGAGGCGGCGGGGCTCGCGGTGCGGCGCTGCGATCGCGCGACCCTGGACCGCCTCGCCCCCGGGGCAAGGCACCAGGGAGTGGTGGCGCGGGTGCGAAGGCGCGCGGCGGCGGACTGGCCCTCCGTCCTCGATGCCGTGGAGCGGGCGGGACGCGAGAGCGGTGCGGGCGGGCCGCCGCCCCTCCTCCTCGTCCTCGACCAGGTGCAGGATCCGCGCAACCTCGGGGCGTGCGTGCGAAGCGCGGCGGCGGCGGGGGCGACCGCGGTGGTGGTGCCGAGGCGCCGGGCGGCGGGTCTCACCGCCGCCGTCCGCCGGACCGCCGCCGGCGGCGCGGAGCGGGTGCCGGTGGTGGAGGTCGCGAACCTCGCCCGCGCGCTCCGCGACCTCGCCGCGCGCGGGGTGACGGTCGCGGGGGCCGATCCGGACGCCCCGCGGCCGGCCTGGAACGCGGACCTCGGCGGGCCCCTCGCCCTCGTCCTCGGCGCCGAGGAGGGCGGCCTCCGGCGCCTCACCCGCGAGCACTGCGACCACCTCGTCGCGATCCCGATGACCGCGGGCGGGGCGAGCCTCAACGTGTCCGTCGCGGCCGGGATCCTCCTCTACGAAGCCCTCCGCCAGCGCCGCTTCCCCTCCCCGAGCTGAATCCCGGCGTTGTTCCGGCCGGGCGCAAGCCGCGCTCCCGGAAGGCCGTCGTTCCCGGCCCGAGCCTCGTTCGGCTTCCGGAGTTGAATTGCTCCCGAACTTGGCGGACGATCCGTACACCGTGACTCGCCGCCCGACAGATCCTGCCCCCCCGACCAACGGGCTCACGTGGTCATCGCCCGGTGGCGATGCGGTGCTGCATCTCGGCGACGCCCTGGAGGTCCTCGCGCGGATCCCGGACGAGAGCGTCGACTGCGTCTGGACCGACCCTCCGTACCTCCTCTCCAATGGCGGCGTCACCTGTGTCGCGGGCCGCATGGTCAGCGTCGACAAGGGGGACTGGGACCGGAGCCGGGGGATCGAGGCGGACCACGAGTTCAACCTGGCCTGGACGGCGGCCTGCCGCCGGGTATTGAAGCCGGCCGGCACGATCTGGGTGAGCGGCACGCTGCACGTCTATCCCAGCGTCGGCATGGCACTGGCCCAAAACGGATTCCGGTTGCTCAACGACATCGTCTGGGAGAAGCCCAACCCGCCTCCGAACCTCGGCTGCCGGACCTTCACCCACTCGACGGAGCTGATCCTGTGGGCGAGCCGGTCCGGCAAGGGCAGCCGGCACCGGTACACGTTCAACTACAAGGAGATGCGCCGGGAGAACGACGGCCGGCAGATGAAGACGGTGTGGCGGATGAAGGCTCCGGGCCCGGCCGAGAAGCGGTTCGGGAAACACCCCACCCAGAAGCCGATCGAGCTCATCGGGCGGTGCCTGCGCGCGAGCACCAACGAAGGAGACGTCGTCCTCGACCCCTTCGCGGGGTCCGGGAGCACCGGGGTGGCCGCGCTGGAGCTCGGCCGCCGCTTCATCGGCATCGAGATCGACCCTGCGTTCCTGGACCTCGGTGTCAAGCGGATCCCCGTCGACCTCGTCCCCTCGCCCACGCCGGCGGGGTCCGGCCGCGCCGACCGCGAGCCGGAGCCCCCGGGCGCCGGCTCGAAGGCCCCACGGGAGGTCTGAGCGACCCGCCGTCCAGCCGCCCTACGGCGCGGTCCGGAGGATGGAAGGGCTGTCGCCGGCCGCGAGGCGGGCGTCGATCGCTTCGACGACGGGCAGGAGGTCCGCGACGGTGTCGATGACGTAGTGGGCGCCCGCGGCGCGAAGCTCCGCGGCCGCCCGCTCGCGCAGGCGCGCCGTCTCGTCCGGGTCGAGGCCCGCAAGCTCTTCCGGCGAGAGGCCGACCGCGTTTCCGGACATCGCGACCCCGACCGCCCAGCTTCCCGCCGCCGTCGCCTCCTCGATGCCGGGCGCGGTGTCGTCCACCTTGACGACGGCCGCCGCCGGCCACACCGCGAGGTCCACGAAGCACCGGTACATCATGAGGGGCGTCGGGCGCCCGGCCGGGAGGTCCCCGGCACACACGAGGTTGTCCGTCGCGAACCCTTCGCGCGCGGCAAGCGGCCGCACGCGCTCCATGATCGGGCGCGTGTAGCCGGTGGTGGAGCCGATCCGGATCCCGCGCCGCCGCAGCTCCTCCGCCACCTCCACGATGCCCGGCACGAGGGTCGCGTGCCGGGCGGCGACCCGGGCCGTCAGCGGCTCGAAGGCGTCGTGGATGCGTTCGACGTCCGAGTCCCCGAGCGCACGGCCGTGCGCCTCCCGCCAGGCCGCGTCGACTCTCGGAATACGGCCGAGGGCGCGGATGTGGTCGCGCTTCGCGAGTCCCATCGGGCCGCGCGCCTCCGCGACGGTCAGCTCGATGCCGAACTCCCGGAACACCTCGACGAACGCCGCCGCCGGTGCGCGCGAGCCGAAGTCGACCACCGTGCCCGACCAGTCGAAGATCACTGCCGCGATCGGCATCTTTCGTCTCCTCCATTCGGCCGGACGGGGCGCCGGGCCGGCCACCCGGGCCGCCCGCCGGCGCCGGTCCGGTTGACACCCCCTCGCCGCCGCCCGATACTTCGCGCCCTTCTCCGCGCGCCCGTAGCTCAGCTGGATAGAGTACCTGGCTACGAACCAGGCGGTCGGGAGTTCGAATCTCTCCGGGCGCGCCAATCATCGCCGTTCGTTCCAGGCGATGGTCTTGCATTCGGTGCACTGTTTCTACCTGCCATACTTGCGCGCATTCGGGCAATATGAACCGGTTCGAGGCAGGAGACGCTCATGTGCGACGAAAGAACGATCCGAGAAGCGGAAGAGTACCTTCGCCGGTCGGGACACCTGACCCGGCGTGAGTTCGGAGCCCTGTCGGCCGGGGCGGGGCTCGCCATGCTCCTTCCCCGTGCGGCCGGGGCGCGCGAGGTGACCGCCACGAACGTCGAGGTGGCGACACGAGACGGCACCGCGGACTGTCACTTCGTTCACCCCTCGAGCGGCGCCCATCCCGGGGTGCTGGTCTGGCCCGATGCGCTCGGTCTTCGGCCCGCATTCGAGGGCATGGCGCGGCGGCTCGCCGAATCCGGATACGCGGTCCTGGTCGTCAACCCCTACTACCGTTCGGTGCGGGCGCCGGTCCTCCCCGAGGGCGCCTCGTTCCGCGACGAGGCGACGCGCAAGAAGATCTTCCCCCTGATGCGCTCGTTGACCCCCGAGACCATCGTGCGGGACGCCGGGGCCTTCGTCGGGTTTCTCGACGGTCAGGACGCGGTGGCGTCCGATCGGAAGATGGGAACGACGGGATACTGCATGGGCGGCTCCATGACCATGCGGACCGCGGCGGCGTTTCCGGACCGGGTGGGAGCCGGCGCGTCGTTCCACGGCGGCCGGCTCGTGACGGACGGACCCGACAGCCCCCATCTCCTCGTCGACAAGATGCGGGCCCACTACCTCTTCGCGATCGCCGAGAACGACGACGAGAAGGATCCGGAGGCCAAGAACGTGCTCCGCGAGACCTTCGACGCCGCCGGACTGCCGGCCGAGATCGAGGTGTACGCGGGCACCCTGCACGGATGGTGCCCGCCCGATTCCGCGGTCTACCACGAGGCGCAGGCGGAGCGGGCCTGGAGTCGGCTGCTCGCCCTGTTCGAAACCGCCCTCGCCTGAGGTGTCGCGGGGGCGCCCGGCGCCGAGCGCCCCGCGACCCGAACGGCCGCGTGACCGGCGCGGCGGAAAGCCATCGCGGGTCGCGGGAAGAGACCCCGGTCCCGCCCCGTCCGCCCGCGCCGCGCCGCGCCCCGTCAGGCGGCGTTGCGGCGGCGCCAGTCCTCGATGTACTCGATGCACTCGTTCGCGTCGGAGATGTCGGCGTAGCGCCGCGACATGTCGCGCAGGTTGTCCCGGTGCGGCCCCTCGTCGTGGTCGCCCACGCAGTCCTCGGGAACGATGGTGCGGAAGCGGTGGGCGAAGCTGTCGTTCACGGTGGCGCGGACGCAGCCGCTCGTCACGCAGCCGGTGACGATGACCGTGTCCACGCGCTGCTTGACGAAGTACGAGGCGACGGTGGTATCGAAGAAGATGGAGCCGGCGCTCTTGCAGATCCGGATGTCGTGGTCCGGGTCGTAGATGCGCGGGTCGAGCTCGGTGCAGGGATGGCCGTGGATGAACGTCTCGCGCACCGCCTTCACCTTCCAGTAGGGCATCTCTTCCTCGTTGTGGTAGGCGGTGTAGCAGTTGGCGACGGGGACGCCGCACGCGCGCGCCTTCTCGAGCAGGCGCTGCGTGTTCTCCACCCCGCGCATGACGAGAGGCGCGCCGCCGAGCGCGTACTGCGGATCCGTGAACCCCACCTGGTAGTCGACCACCACGATCCCCGGCCGGTGGCCGAAGCCGATGGGCACCTGGGCGTAGCTCCGCTCTTCGTACACGTCCGCCATGAAGGGCTCCTTGCGATGAGTGACGACCCGGCTTCCATCATACCCGCATGACCGAACCCGGATTTCCGCCGCCCCTCACGCGTTCGTCACGCCCGCGTCATCGGGTCGATTCCGATTGATCCCGGCCCAGGTCTCGCCGCAAGATGCGCATCCGCAATGCCAGGGACGCGAGCCATGCTGACGATCGACTCTCAGGTCCATGCCTACGAGCGCGACCACCCCGGCCGTCCCTGGGCGGGGACCCTCGCCGGCCCCCCGGAGGTGACCGGCGACGACATGGTGGCCGCGATGGACGCGGTCGGGGTGGACGGGGCCCTGCTGGTCTCCCCCTACTCCATGTACCGCTTCGACGCGAGCTACGCGCTCGAGGTCCACGCCAGGCACCCCGGCCGCTTCGGGCTCGTCAAGCCGGTGGACCCCACCGACCCGGCGGTCGAGGAGGTGATCGCGGAGTGGGCGGGGCGGGACGGAACCGTCGCGGTCCGGATCATGATGGCGCACGGGGTCTCGATCGATCCCGGGCACCCGGGAATCGGGCGGGTCCTCGCCGCCGCGTCCCGCCACTCGCTTCCGGTCAACCTGCTCTGCTGGGGGATTCTCGATGCGGCCGGCGAGCTTGCCCGGTCCCACCCCGACACGGTCCTCGTCATCGACCACCTCGGCCTCCGGCAGCCGTTCGAGCCGCCCGCTTCGTCCGAGCCGTTCGCCGACCTCCCCCGGCTCCTCGCCCTCGCCGAATGCGCGAACGTCATGGTGAAGATCTCGGGTGCGTGCACCCTTTCCCACGAGCCCTTTCCCTACCCCGACATCTGGGATCCCCTCCGCCGCATCTTCGACGGCTTCGGCATCGACCGGTGCATGTGGGGTACGGACTGGACCCGGGCCGTCAACCTGCTGACCTACGAGCAGGGGGTGGAGCCGTTCCGCCGCACTGACCGCCTGACCGAAGGTGAGCGGGCGGCGCTGATGGGCGGCACCTTGCAACGGGTCTATGGCTGGGCGCCGCCCGGAAGGTGAACGGAGGCGCGCCGGCGCCGCGCCGAATGGTGCGGCGGGCCGGCCGCGGGCGGGTCTCGCCGGGTGTCGCGCCGGTGCACGCGCGCGGCGCAATCGGGTCAGCGGCCCCATCGAGGCAAGCGGCAAACTGGTCCCGGCGGGATAGACTTCGCATCCGGGAACGTCCGCGGAGCCGCCCACCAGCCGCACTCGGGGAGATCCGATGGGAGGACGCAGGGCACCGCGACCGGCGATTCGTGCCGTCGCCGGTGGAACTTCGGCCGGAGAGGACCGCATGTACCGAGGGATCAATCTCGCGAGCGCCCGGCTCGGCGCCGAGTCGGTGGCCTGCAGCGACGATTTCTTCGCACCCATGTCGCGCCTCATCCAGGACTCCGAGCCGGAGTTCCATGCCGACCGCTTCGACGAGAACGGCAAGTGGATGGACGGCTGGGAGTCGCGCCGGCGGAGGGGCGGCGGCTTCGACTGGTGCGTCGTCCGTCTCGCGGTGCCCGGCCGGGTGCTCCGATTCGAGCTCGATACCCGGCACTTCACCGGCAACTACCCCCCCGGCGCGGTCCTCGACGGCGCCACCGGCGACGAGTGTCCGGCGGCGGATTCCCGCGACTGGCTGCCGCTCACGCCGGAGCTCAGCCTGGAGGGGGACGCGCAGCAGACGGTCGAGTGCGCGGACCAGGCCACCGTGTTTCGCTGGGTGCGTCTTCGCATCTACCCGGACGGGGGCCTCGCCCGGCTCCGGGTCATCGGCCGGCCGCAGGCGAACGTCGAGCCGGGCGGGCGCCTGGAGCTCTCCGCGCTGCTGAACGGCGGGCGGGTGGTGGCCGTCTCCGACTCCCACTACGGCAACCCGGAAGCGGTGATCATGGCCGGGCGCGGGGTCAACATGGGAGACGGCTGGGAGACGGCGCGCCGGCGGGTGCCCGGCAACGAGTGGATCATCATCGGGCTCGGGGTGCCCGGAGCGGTGGACGAGATCGAGATCGACACCGGGCACTTCAAGGGGAACTATCCGGCCGCGGTCTCCGTCCAGGCGGCGGAGATGCCGGCGATGTACGACGACGCGCTGGTCACCCAGGCGATGTTCTGGCCGGATCTGCTGGCCGAGCAGCCGCTCGGGGCCGATCGGATCCATCGCTTCCCGATCGATCCCGGCCCGCCCGTCACCCACATCAAGGTGAACTCCCATCCGGACGGCGGCATCTCGCGGATCCGCGCGTTCGGGATGTCCCGCCGTGATTGAGCCCCGGCCGCTCGGCCGCGAGGCGTTCGCGCCGTTCGGCGACGTGATCGACGCGTCGCATCCGAACCGGCTCGAGATCAACGACGGTTTCACCACCCGGGTGCACGACCTCTTCGAGCCGGAGCTCCTCGGTGACGGCGCCCGGGTTCTCGTCAACTTCTTTCTCGGCCGGCCCCGCCCGCTCGAGGCGGCGATGCTCGAGCGACACCCGCTCGGCAGCCAGGCATTCGTTTCCATCGACCAGCACGACTGGTGGGTGGTGGTCGCTTCCACCCCCGAACCGGCCGGGGTCCGGGTCTTCCGGGCGTCAGGGAGCCAGGGGGTGAACTATCGGGCCGGGACTTGGCACCACCCGCTGCTCGTGGACCGCCCCCAGCGCTTCCTCGTCATCGACCGCG